>NZ_JAGTJY010000002.1:0-142995 GCF_018195695.1 Achromobacter sp. Marseille-Q0513
GGCGCGCAGCGCCTCGCGCCAGCCGGCGTAGCCGGTGCCGGCGGCCAGCGGCAGGGTCAGGGTGCAGCCGGCGCCGGCGCCCGCGCCGGCAAAGCCCTGCCCCGCGGCCACCGCCGCCGCCACGCCGATGGAGACGGAGACGATGCGCGAATTGTTGACCGCGTCGACCGAGATGCCGGTCTGCGTGCGCACCAGGGTGGTGGAGCCCGCATTGGTCTCGCTGGTGCCGTCGATGTAGGCCAGCGTCTGGTTGCCGATCCGGTTGTCGGTCGCCGCGACCCCGGCCGCGATGCCCGCGCCGCTGCCCGGCGACACCGCCACGCCCAGCCCGCCGGCCACGGCCAGCACATAGCCGTCGTCGCGCGCCTGCACCGCCACGCCCGCCAGCGAGCCGCCGGTCGCGCGCGATTCGATCTGGCGGGCATTGCGGATGCCTGCCTCGTTGCGGCTGTTGACCCGGTTGATGGACACGGAGCCGCCCACCGCCACCGCCACGGTGCCCACGGCCACGCTGCCGGCGACGGTGATGTTGTTGATCGCGCCCTCGAAGCGCGAGGACACCTGCACGTGTCCGCCGCTCACCAGGCCTTCGGTGTCGCGGATCAGCGCCTTCACGGAATGCGAGCGCGAGATGCCCAGCGGCGCGCCGCCCACGTAGTTGTACGACAGGCTGGCGCCCACGGCGACGCTGGCGCCCTGGCTGCCCAGGCCCAGCGCCACCGCGCCGGCCAGGCTGTTGATGGTGGAGGCGTCGCGCGCCTGGACCAGCAGGTCGCCGCCCGCCGTCACGGCCTGGCCGCTGGCGGTGCCGGCGATCTCGGCCGTGATGGTGTTGGCGATCCAGTTCAGCACCGCCGAGCCGCCGAAGCCCACGTTGGCGCCCGAGCCGCCGGCCGCGACCGCGCCGCTGACCGCCATGGTGGAGATCTGGGCGTCCAGTCCCGGCGGCATGTCGTCGGGCCGGGCGAAGGTCGCCTGGACCACGATGTCGCCCGCGGCGGACAGCGCCGATCCCACCGCGCCCGCGTAGACGGTGTCGAACACCCGGTTGACCGCGAAGGCCATGCCGGCCGCCACGCGGCCGCCGACGGACACGGACACGTTGCCGGCCAGCGCCGAGATGCTGGCCGTGTCGCGGGCGGTGATGCGGATGTCGCCCGTGGTGGCCGTGATCGTCGATCCGTCCGTGATGCCCGCGTACACCGTGTTCTGGATGGTGTTGACCGCCAGCGAGCCGCTCACGGCCACGCCGGCGCCGCCGGCCAGGCCGACGGAGACGTTGTAGATGCTGGCGCGTTCTTCCGCGCTCACCTGCACGGCCTGCGCCGTCACCTGCGCGCCGCGGATGAGGGCGCGCACGCCGTTCTGCATGTCGGCCACGCCGACCGAGGCGCCGATGGCCGCCGAGGCGCCCTGCGTGGTGGAGATGCCCAGCGCGCCCGTGGCCGTGACGATGCGACTGCTGTCCTGGGCCGAGACCGAGACGCGTCCGGCATCGGCGCGCAGCTGCGTGCCGGCGGCCGCGCCGCTGTTGTCGATGACCGCCTGCACTTCGGTGCGCGACAGATTCACGCCGATGGCGCCCGCGCCGCCCAAGGACTTGCCGCCCGCGCCGGCCACGGTGATGCTGAGCATGCTGTTGGTCAGGCCATGGCCCTGCGTCAGCGCGCCGATGTCCAGCGAAATCATGCCGCCGCCGCTGTCGAGCTTGTCGACCACCTTGCGCAGCGTGACGCCGCCCGAGCCGCTGGTCGCGCCCAGCTGGATGGCGATGCCGTCCTTGGCGTTCTGCAGCGAGCTGGCCAGCTGATAGCGGTAGCTGCCGTTCTCGGACACATTGATGACGTAATAACGCTGGCCGTCCACCAGGCCGGCGATGGCCGTGCCCTGGCTTTGGTAGACCACCAGGTCGCCGGTGGCCAATCCGCCGTCGGTGGCCAGGCCCAGGCTGTTCTCGGCCGGATTGCGCGCGTTGCCCGAGGCGGCGCTCAGCGTCGCGTCCTGGGCCGGGCCCTGGCTGATGACGGTCTGCTGGGTGCCGTCGGGCTTGGTCGTGGTGGTGGACTGCGAGGTCTGCTGGTCGAGCTTGACCCGCGTGATGCCGATCATGGCATCCGGATTGACGGCGCTGGGCTTACCCTGGCCGTCGAGCAGCTTGTTGCCCGAGGCATCGGCCAGGTAGTACTGGTAGCGACCCGTGGCGGCGTTGAATTCGGACACATAGCCCAGCTGGGCCAGCGTCACGGCGCTGCCGTCGACCTGCTTGAAGCGCAGCGTGTTGCTGTCGATCACCTCGACCACATAGACGTGGTTGTCGGCCAGCCCGGTCAGCACGCCCTGGGCGCCCAGGTTGACCACCACCTTGTCGCCCGTCGCCAGGCCATGCGCCTTGGGCAGCGTCAGGCTGCCATTGGCGTTGAGCAACGCGCCGGCGGGATTGTCCACGCTGAAGCGCTGCGGCGCGCCGGCGGTCGTGGCGCCGCTGAAGTTCACCAGATTGCCCTGGCCGTCGCGCAGCTGGAACGACACCTGGCCGCTGACGGACCGGTCCAGATTGACCACGTAGTAGGTCACACCGACCTTGAGCACGTCCTGGCCCTGGCGCAGGATGCGGTTGGCCAGCACGTTCTCGATCTGGCCGTTGGCCAGCGAACCGCTGTAGACGATGGCCGAGCCTTCCTGCACGCCATCGAACGGGGCGTTGACCACCAGCCGGTTGTTGGCGCTGTCCACCCCCACCGTCGCGTCCGCGCCGTGGTACGGCTGCAGGTTGACGCGCGTGGCCTCCTGCATGCGCACGTGGGCGAAGCGGATGCCCGCGATGTTGCTCACCGCGCCGAACGCCAGCGCCTTGCCGCGCAGCGCGTCTTCCTGGGTGTCGGCCAGCTGGATGATGGCCTTGCCGTCCGGCGCCGCGCGCCGGATGATGTAGTAGATGCGGTCGCCGCGCAGGCTGCTGCCGTCGGCCAGCGTGATGTTGCCGGCGCCGGAGCTCAGGTAGATGCCATCGCCGGTCTGCCAGCCCGAGAACTCCTTGCCGGAGCTGCCTTGCGGCGCGCTCATGCCGGCGTTGCCGGTCGTGTCCTTGCCGTTGATGATCTCGGCGGCCGCGCCGGTGAAGGTCAGCGAGCTGCCGCCCTGGTTCACCGTGATGGCGCCGTCGTTCACCGCCAGCACGCTGCCGCCGTTCAGCTGGGCGTTGCCGCCCGCCGCCAGCGGATCCACCAGGCCGGCGTACACGTTGATGTCGCCGCGAGTGACGCGCACGTCGCTGGCCACGATGGCCGCGGTCACCTTGGGATTGGTCGCCGGCGAGCCGTTGCCGGCCACCTCGGCGATCTGCACCTGCGCGCCCGAATCGGCCAGCTGCTTGCTGTCGAAGCTCAGCAGGTTGCGGTCGAAGGCGGTATTGCCGCCCATGATGTTGACGGCCACGGCCAGGCCCACGGCCGCGCCCTCGGTCGCCACCGCGCCCGCCACCGTGATGGCGTACAGCGCCGACGCATCCGAGGCATTGACGCGCACGGCCTGCCCCGAGAAGCCGGCCGCCTGGCCCGCCTTGACGGTACTGTTCGAGATGCGCGCCTCGGTGGCGCCCCGCATCATGTTGACGTTGACCGCGCCGGCCAGCGCGAACTTCTTGGACAGCGCGCCCGCCGCGCCCACCGACACCATCAGCGGCGAGGAATGCGCCGACACGTCCAGCTTGCCCTGCACATCGATCGCGCTGTTCTCGATCAGCGCGCTGGTGCGCGAGCTGAATTCGTTGACGCTCACCGAGGCCCCCACGGCCACGGATCCGCCCAGCGTCACCGCCACGCCGCCGGTCACGGCCACCAGCGTGTTGTTCTCGGTGGCCTTGACCGTCAGCGCGTTGGCCGTGATGGCGCTGCTGCCGGCCACGGCCGCGTTGTTGACATAGCGCGGCAGCACATAGGCCGCCACCGCCGAATGCACGCGGTTGACCTGGATCGAGCCCGCGCCCGCGAACATGGCCTCGCCCATGCCCACGCCGACGCCCACCGCGCCGCCGCCCAGGGCCGAGTTGTCCTCGGCGGTCACGCTGACCGAGCCGCCCTTGTTGTTCACCACCGAGCCCTGGATGCCGGCCAGCACCGCGTTGCCGATCTCGTTGTAGCTGATGGCGATGCCCACGCCGGCCTTCTTGCCCACGCCAGCGGCGCCGGTGATGGCGATCAGCGTGGTCTTGTCCAGCGCGCTGACCTTGATGTCGTGGCCGCTGCTGTCCGCGCCGTCGTAGCGGACCTGGCTGTTCAGGATATAGCTCTCGATGCGGTTGCTCACCACATTGACCGTCACCGAGCCGCCCACGCCCGCGCCGTCGCGCGCCATGCCCAGCGCGCCGGCGAAGCCCACCGCCACCTGGCTGGACTCGGCCGACACGTCGAGCTTGCCGGTATACAGCAGTTCGATGGCCTGGCGGATGCCGGCCTCGACCCGGGTGTTGCTGATGTTCACGGCCACCGCCGCGCCCACGCCTGCCTTGCCGTCGCTGACCGCGCCGGCGCCTGCCACGGTGGCCAGCACGCTGCTGTCGCGCGCCTCGACCTTGACGTCGCGCGCGGTGATCTTGTTCGCGTTGCCCAGCAGGGCAATGTTCTTGTAGCTGGCCGTGGTCACCGCGGCCGAGCCGGCCAGGGCCACGCCCTTCTGGCCCTTGGCGCCGGCCATGCCGGCCGCCAGCGTCACCGCCACGCCCGTGCGGCGGGCCGACAGGGCCAGGTCGCCGGCCACCAGCAGGCTGCCCACCAGGGCCACCTCGGCGCGCGCCTCGCCGCCCAGCCCGTTCATGCTGTAGGCGCCGGCGATGCCGACGTTGGTCTTGGCATTGTCGGACTGCGCCAGCGCCACGGCGCCGGACAGCGCCAGCGCATGGGTGCCGTTGGTCGCGCTGATGGTGGCGTCGCCGCCGATCGTGATCGTCAGGCCGGCCGCGTTGATGTAGGCCTGGGCGAAGTCGTTGACCATGTTCACGGCGACCGCGCCGGATATCGCCACGCCCGCCTTGGACTGTTGCTGGCTGCCGCCGCCGCCCGAACCCGAGCCCGAGCCGCTGTCCTGCGTCAGCGTCGAGGTCGAGTTGCTCAGTTCCTTCAGGATGTCCGACAGCGACAGCAGCTCGTCGGGATCCGGCGCCGCGCTGTCCTTGCCCGGCGTCGCGCCGCCCTGGCTGGCCGGCGCCTTGGTGCCCAGCACGTCGGTGCCGCCGCCGGAGGTGCCGCCGCTGCCCGCGCCGGTGCCGTCGCCCGCGCCCGCCACCGGGCTGGAAACGCGCGAGCCGGAGACGGCCAGATTGCCGATGAAGCCCTTGTTCTCGCTGCCGATGAGCAGCTTGCCCGCCGAGAACGAACCGGCGGCGCCCGCCACCGGCGTGGCGTCGTCGCGCCGCTGGCCGATCAGGGCCTGGGTATCGCGGTTGACGTCATTGATGGCCACGCTCATGCCCACGCCCACGGTCTGGGAGCCGGCGGCGGCGCCGGCCACGGTGCCGACCCAGGTCGCGTCGTGCGCCTGGATCGACGCCGTGCCCGTGGCCGCCACGGTGGCGCCGCGCGCCACCTGGGCGACGGTGGTGGCGCTGGTCACGTTGACCAGCACCACGCCGTTCACGGCCACCGTCTTGGCCTGTCCGCCCGACGCGCCCAGCGTCACCGACACCAGCTCGTTGCCGGCCTCGACGTTCAAGTCCTTCGAGTAGATCCTGGCCGTGTCGGCGACGACGGCCTGGGTGTCGTGGGTCGCCACGTTGACATAGACCGACACGCCGATGGCCGAGCCATCCTTGGATTGGCTGCCGTAGTCGAAGCCGTCCACCTTGGGCGTGAGGAAGCCCTTGGCCAGATCCTTGCCGTAGGCCAGCCGGCCCTGCGTCTTTTCGCGGTCGGGCGCCTGCTTCAGCGATTTTTCCCCGCCGATCGACATCGACGGCAGGATGATGTTGCCCACCAGGTTCATGCGCTGGGTCGAATTCAGCGCCTTGATGTCGACGTTGCCAGCCGCGCCGCCCGCGCCGCCGCGCGTGTCGATCAGGCCCGCCACGGTGGTCCGGGTCTGGGTGGACTGCACGTCGATGGCGAAAGCGCCCGACAGCGCCAGCTTCTTGCTCTTGGCGGTCGCGCTGGCCCAGCTGCTGAAGCTGGACGAGATGCCGCCCGTGCTGGTCAGCGTGGCCTGGAGATTGGTCAGGAAGGCCTTGGCCGCGCCGGTCGCCACGCCCATCTTGGCCGAGGTGCCGTCGGCCGCCTTCCACTTGGCCTCGATGCCGTCGAACGGCGCGTACAGGTTGACCAGCCAGAGCTTGTTCGGGTCGATCTGGTTCAGGCTCTGCGCCGACACGGCGACGGCGCCGCCCTTGGTCGAAATGCTGGCGTTGGCCGCCACGTTCGCCGTGGTCTTGATGTCGTCGATGCGGATCAGCACCGCCGCCGCCGCGCCCAGGTCGGAGCCGTCCGGGCCCACGTTGCGCTTGACCTGGTCGGTGGTGACGTCGTTCTTCTTTTTCAGGAAGGCCTGCTTGTCAGCGACGACCTTGTCGTCGACGCCGCTCATCACGGTGAGCTTGGTGTTGTAGTTGCTGCGCGCCTCGACCTGCACGGCGCCGCCCGCGGTCGTGATCTGCGCGGCGTTCTGGCCATCGCCGATGCGCACCGTGGTGCTGAAGTTGTTGATCGCCATGCCCAGCGCGGCGCCGACCTGGAACTCGGTCGACGGATTGTCGATCTCCTTCTGGATATCCTTGTCGTAGTCGACGATCTTCTGCGCGTCCTTCTTGGCCTTGACGTCGCGCAGCTTCTCCTTGAAGGTCCGGCTGTTGCTGTCCTGGACCAGCGCGCCGAAGAAGGATTTCACATACTGCGTGCCGGTGCCCAGGCCCTTGGTCACCGCGCCGGAAATCGGCGTGGTGATCTTGCTGGTGACGGCCGACTTGGCCTCGTACTGCACCTTGCCCGCGTAGTCGCCGCCCGTGGCGGCGCGCCCGCCCAGGATGGTCTTGACCGAGATCGCGCTGCCGCCGTCCAGCGTCAGCGCCTGCACCAGCACCTTGCCCGCGTCGCCCGCGACGATCGTGCCGTCCATGAAGACTTCGGTGTTGACCCGGCTGTAGGCGAAGCCCACCGCCGCGCCGACCTTGGCGTACTTGGCGTCGTACTGCCCCGACTCCTGCGCGGGGCCGGTGGAGGTGCTGCCCGACGCCGGCGGCACGACCTTGGTGTCGTCGCTCTCGGCCATGCTGCCCGAGACCGAAATGCTGATGCCGACCTTGTGCTTGGTCTGGGCCGCGACGGTCACGTCGCCGCCCACGCCGCTGGCGACGTAGGTATAGGGATTGTCAGTGGCGCGCTGCCCCGTCTCCAGCCTGGCGCCGCTGCCGATGCGCACGGAGGCGTCGCTCAGCACCACGCTCACGCCCACGCCGATCACGGCCGGCACGGCGCCGATCTGGCCCGGCGTCAACGAGATGATCAGCGACTGGTCGCTGTCGGCCCGCACGGTGATGCTCTTGGCCGCCACCAGCCTGCCGTCGATGGTCACGCGGGAATAGCTCTCCAGCACGCCGACCGCGATGCCGGCGATCTTGGCCACCAGCGGGCTCAGCTCCACCTTGACGGTGTTGCTGGCCTTGACCGAGATGTCGCTGTTGGACACCAGCCTGGCATTGCTGCCGACATTGATGGACGTGCTGTACTTGATGCCGGCCCAGGCGGCCATGGCGCCGGCCGTGTCAGTGAAGGCCTTCACCGCCTCCAGCGCCTTGCTCGCGCCGCCGGTGATCTTGCCCCAGATGCCGCTGGCTGCCGGACCGTTGTCGGGCTGCTTGTACAGGGCGCTGTCCAGCTTGGCGTCCAGGCTGATGCCGCCGCCGTTGGCGTTGGTCGCCCAGAGCGTGGCGTTCCGGACCGTGATGGCTGCCTCGACCGTGTAGATCTGCGCGACCGTGCTGCGCCACGGGCGATAGCTCTGCGCCACCACCTGGATGGCGCCGGCCGTCAGCAGGATGTTGGCGCCCGTGTCCTTGCCGATCGTGATCTGCTGGCCTTCCAGGCGCAGCGTATGCTGGTTGTCGACGGTGATGTCATGCTCGACCGTGTAGGTCCCGCCCTTGACGGTCACGTTGCGCCCGGCGGCGGCCTTGCCGGGGTCGATGTCGACCACGCCCTTGTCGCCCAGGTCCAGCACGTAGCCGACGTTGTCGGTGTTGGCGTCCATCTTGACGCCAACCAGCGCGCCGTTGGCCTGCAGCAGTTCGGACAGCGAGGTCGAGACGGCCGGGGCCGAGCCGGTCGCCTCGGCGGCGTACTTGAAGATCTGCACCGTGTTGTTGCTGCCGCCGGCCTGCGCCAGCGACAAGACGACCTGCGCGCCGCCGGTGACGGCCGGCTGCTGCACCACGAAGCTGACGTTGCTGGTGTTGCCCTTCAGGATGTTGAAGCCGCCGTGGCTGGCCAGCGTGACGGGCGCGTTCCAGGCCGTGGCGTCCAGCGTCACCGATCCGGTTGCGTTGCGGGCGTACAGCGCGGCGTCGTTCATGGCGCCCGCGGTGAACAGCACCTTGCCCAACTGGGTCGAGCCATTCAGGTAATAAACGCTGTCCGTCGCGCCGGCGCCGGACGCCAGCACCACGCTCTGCTTCGTATTGACCACCAGGTGATGGGTGCCGGTTCCGGCCTGCGTCTGGATACGGTTGCCTTCGCCCGTATCGCTGGCGCCCATGCCGTAGTTGACGATATAGGTGTTGTCGCCGCCGCCCGAGCGCACCAGGGCATTGCCGCCAGCCAGCGTGAACTCGGTGCGGTGGCCAACGGCCAGCGCGTCGCCGCGCAGCACGCCGTTGGCGTCGGAACCGCGCTGCAGCGCGCCTTGCGCGATCAGGCCCAGCTGCCAGGCGGCCTGCGACACGGCCACCGTGGAACTGGACGTGGTGCCGTCGGCGTTGAGCTGCGCCTGCATGCCGGGCAGCAGCGTGTAGGCGCCCGACAGGCCGGCGTTCAGCGCATCCTGGCTATAGCGGATTTCCAGCTGTCCCTGGGCGTTGAGGCTGGCGTCCAGCGCGTACAGATAATCCCAGCGCGTGCTGGTGTCGGAGGCGGCCAGCAGCTTGCCGGCATTGGGGCCTTCCACGGCGACGCGCAGCGGCGCGCCGGCGGCGTCCACCATCACGCTGGCCTTGATCGCGTCGATCAGGTCCTGGATGGTGCGTATGCCTTCCAGGCCCACGTCCACGCGGGCGTTGCCGGCTGCGGGGAAGAGCAGGCTCAGCGCGGGACCGTTGCTGGCCTGGTAGCCGCTCTTCAGGTCGCTGAGATAGGTCTTGGTGGTGACGCCGGTGAAGCCGGTGGTGTCGACGACGCGGCCATCGTCCTGCACGGTGATGGCGAAATCGTTGACGTTGGTGAAGGTCGAGACCAGCGTCTGCCCGCCGCTCGCGGCGAAGGTCAGACGGCCGTTGGTGACGGTCAGGCTGTTGGCGCCCGTGGCGACGCGGATGGTGTTGTCGCCGGCCGAGCCGATGACGTCGCTGACGTAGGCGTTGCCGATGATGAAGGTGTTCGCCCGGCCGGCGCTGCCGTCGATGCTGACCCGCCCCCTGAATTCAGAGGTGTCGATCCAGTTGCTGTAGTCCCCGCCCACCACCTTGGCGGACGTGATGTTGCGGAACTTCGATCCGGTGATGTCGGTGGCGCCGCGCTGGATCCAGCCGTCCCAGCCCGCGCTGGCATTGCTGGTGCGCAGGGCCAGCCAGCCCGCGCCCTTGCGGGCGTCGGCATCGGCCTTCAGCTCGGCCGCCGTCGCGCCCGTCAGGCCATCGGCCATGGCCACCAGCTCGGTGCTGGCGTTCAGGCCGGTGCCGCCGGTGATGTCGTAGACGCCGCCCAGCAGGATGATCTGGTGCTGGCGGTTGGCGCCGTTGCCGGCCTTGATCACGCCGCCGGCCATCATGCCGCTCACCAGCACGGTGTTGCCCGAGAAGGCCGAGGCATCGATCAGGGTGGCGTTCAGGCCGCCGTTCAGCATGGCGTCCGTGAACGTGCCATGCAGCGTGTTGCTCAGGACCGCGCCGGCGCCGCCATTGGTGCCCAGGCCGTCGTCCACATGGGTGGCCTGCAGGCCCGTGTTGGTCAGGACGAAGTTCCAGCTGCCGTTCTCGGACAGCTTGTTGCTCAGCGCGCCCGCCTGAGCCCAGAGATCGTTGTTCCCTTGATAGCCGGTGAACGTGTTGTTGCCCAGGCCGCCGCGCAGCACGTTGGCGCCGGCGCTGCCGATCAGGGTCAGGTCGCCCGAATAGCCCGAGCCGTCCAGCGTGACAAGGGTGGCGGCGTGATAGGCGCTGCCCGGCGCCGCCGCGCTGTCGATGGTGCGATAGTCCTGCAGCGTCACGGCGCCCACGCCGTGCAGATCGACCCGGGTGGCCGCCGTCGCGCCCGGCGGCGTGTTGGTCAGCACCGCCGTGGTCCTGTCGCCCGTCAGCGTCGCGTCGCTTTCCACGCCGCCGATGTATTCGGTGGTGCCACCGTTCAGGTTGCCGTTGCCGTAGACGATGTCGTTGCCGCCGCCGCCGCTGATGCGGTTGACGCCGCGGCTGTTGGCCACGGTGATGATGTTGTCGCCCAGGCTGCCGACGATGTCGTTGCCGTACTTGCCGCCCGCGCCGATCACGTTGGCGATGTTCAGCACGCCGCTCAGGCCGCTGGCGTCGTACAGGGCGGTGGCCTCGTCCTGGTAGTTCAGGTTGACGCTGACGTTGTCTTCGTAGGCCGAGTAGTCCAGCGTGGTCTTGCCCGCCACGCCGACGAAGATCTGGATATCGAGATTGCTGACGAGCGCCGTGGCGCCCGCGAGGCTGTTGATGGTGCCGTCGCGCGCCACGCCGGCGCCCAGGTAGACGCTCACGCCGCCCTGGGTCTGCACGCGGGCGGTGATGTCGGCGCCGAATTGGGAGAGGTCCAGTGTGTTGCCGCTTTGGCCAGCCTGCTGGGTCAGGGTGAATCCGCTGATGCCGGCGCCGACGATGTAGGTGTTGCCGCCGCCGCTGCCCTTGATGATGTCCTGCGCGTTGCTGATGGTGACGGTGGTGTCGCCCACCACGGTGATGCGGTTGCCGCCTTGGGCCGAGCCCTTCACCGCGCTGATCGCCCGCACGTAGCCGAATCCGGTCGGCGGCGGCGGCGGCACGGCTTCGCCATTGCCGCTCGCCGTGGGACCGGACAGGTCCACCGTCACGCCGGTCGCGTAGCCGCTGTAGTCCAGCAAGGTCTTGCCGTTCTGCGAGGTGCCGACCAGGTTGAAGGTCTTTTCGCCGATCTTCAGGCTCTGGCTGCCGTCGGCCGACTTGAACACCACGTTGACCGTGCGTTCGGTCCAGTTGTTGTTGGCGTCGACCGTGGTGTAGCGGATCTGGTAGCTGTCGTTGTTGCTGATGATGGCGGTGACGTTGCCCTTGATCGCCGAGAAGTCCAGCGTGTTGTTGTCGTTGCCGTCGTCCTGGTTGCGCACCCAGACACCGTTCTCCTGCTTCATGCCCTGGCGCAGTTCGATGGTCGTGGTCGCGGCGGTGGAACTGTTGTTGAACACGAAGGTGTTGCCGCTGCCGTAGGCCACCAGCTTGTCGTTGGTCGCCACGCCGACCAGCGTGGAGCCGCCGGTCTGCACGCCGGTGGAGGTCGCCATCACGCCATCCCAGCGCGCCACGGTCAGCGTGGTGGCCTCGATGGCGCCGTGACGGTAGTCCAGCACCCAGTCGCCGCCCAGCGCGGCGCTGCCGACGGTATGCGTGGCCGCGGCCACGTCGGCGCGCGTGATGGCGGACAGGCTGTCCACGAAGGCCACGCCGCCCTTGCCGGCTGCCACGTTGCAGCCATAGAGCAGGATGTCGCCCTGTTCGGCCATCGCGTCGCCCCAGGCGCGCAGCTGGTCCTTGTAGGAATCGAGCTGGCCCTGGCCCAGCGTCGCCGAGCCCAGCGTGAGCGAGCCCGCGCTGCCGTGGCTCATGATCTGCACGGCCGCCAGGTCCTTGTGCTGCCCCAGGATGCGGGTGATCTGGTCGACGCCGTCATAGCGGCCGTCCAGCACGATGATCTCGGTGTCATGGCTGCGCAGCACCTGCAGTTGCGGGCCCTCGCCCGTGGGCCGGGCCAGCCCGCCCAGGCCTTCGGTCTTGCCGCTGACCAGGCTGTACAGCCCCTGGACCATCTGTTCGGCGTTGTCGATGGACGGATCCACGAAGATGATCTGGCGCACCGGCGTGCGCTCGGACTGCGTGGTGTAGCCCTCGATGGCGGTCAGGGGCGCGGGCTGGCCGGCCGCCTGGCCCGGCAGCCAGGCCTTGGCGTCGCCCTGGCGCGCGGCGTTGGCCTTGGCATACTGATCCAGCGAGATCTGCTCGCCCAGCACGCCCTGCTTCTGGAAGGCGGCGCGCTCGACCAGGTAGGGATGCGCGCCCGGCGCGCTGGTCTTCTTGGCCTGCGCGCCGGCCTGCCCGGGCTGGGCGGGCATTGTCACCGGCGCCTGCTCGCCGGCCGGCGGCGGAGGCGGCGGCACCAGTTCGGCCGACATCAGGTAGCGGCGCTCCAGCGCCTCGAACAGCGGCCGCCGCCGGAACAGGGATTGCTGCACCTCGCGGGAGGAACGGCCGGTCCAGAGTTTGCGCGCCAGTTTCTTGATGCTCATATCGCTACCCGATGTTCAATGTCGCCGGATCCGTTCCGGCCTAGATCGGAAATGGCCATCCCGCCGGGATGGCCCTGTCTGTTGTTCATGCCGCCAGGCAGGACTACAGGATCTGCTGGCTGATCGCCGCGATGTCCGCCGCGTTCAAGGTTCCCGCCGCCTGCTTGAGCTTCAGCCCGTCCAGCACGAAGTTGTATCCCGCCTCGGCCTGCTGCCGCTTGGCGTTGTAGAGATTGCGCGTCGCGTCCAGCACGCTGACGACATCGTTCAGGCCGGCCCTGAAGCCTTCTTCCTTCTGCCTGAGCGCCAGCTCGAACGACTGCACCGAGCTGTCCAGCGCCTTGATGCGGTCCATGCCGATGACGATGTTCTGGAACGAGGAGAACACCTGGCGCTGCACCTTGCGGCGCGCCAGGCTGAGTTCGGACGAGGCCGCGCCCAGCCGGCTGGCGGCCGCATGGCTCATGCCGTAGGTGTAGCCGCTCTGGAAGATGGGCACGCTCAGGTTCAGCGTGACGCGGGTGTCGCCCACGGTGCTGCCGCCGCCGAACAGGCTGCCGCCGGTCTCGTTGCGGCCGGTCGAGGCGCGCAGCGCCATGCTCGGGTAGTAGCCGGCGCGCTGCACCGACACTTCCTTCTCGGCCACGGCCACGGCGGCCGAGGCCGCGCGGATCGACCAGTTCTGTTCCAGCGCCGTGCGCAGCCAGACCTGCACGTCGTTGGGCTGCGGCACGGCCATGGGCAGGTCCTTGCGCACGCGGTGCAGCCTGACGTTGCCGTAGCCGATGATTTCCTGCAGGCCCTGCTGCTTGTCCAGGTAGTCGTGGCGGGCCAGCAGCGTGTTGGCTTCCTGCAGGTCCAGGCGGGCCTGCACCTCGCTCACGCCCACCTCGGTTTCCTGGCCGCTGCGGTAGCGCGCCCGCACCAGCTCCATCTGCTTCTGGGTGGTGTTGCGCTCGGCCTCGGTCAGCTCGATCTGGTCCTGGGCGGCCAGGATGCTCAGGTAGGCGGTGGCCGTGCGCAGCATCAGGTCCTGCTGGGCATAGGCGTAGCTGGCCACTTCCTTGCGCTCGGCTTCCTGCGACTGGCGCCACTTGTGGAAGGCGCCCAGGTCGAGGATGGGCTGGGTCAGGGTCAGCGCCCAGCCGTTCTCGTTCCAGTTGGCCTGGCCGGTCTGGTAGACGGCGTTCTGGCTGTTGATCACGTTCTGCTTGACGCGCGAGCGGTTGGCCTCGCCCGTCACGCTGGGCAGCAGCCCGGCGCGGGCCGCCATCACGCCATAGCCCACCGCCTGCAGTTCCTGGTAGGCGCCGCGCAGCTGCGGATCGTTCTGCAGCGCCACCATGTAGACCTGGTCCAGCGTCATGGGATCCGCCTGCGCGGGCAGCTCGGCGGCGTTGTAGGCCGGCATCTCGTCGGCCCGGTACGCGGCGGGCGCCGGCAGTTGCGTCTTGTCGTCGAAGCGCGGCGCCGGCAAGGGCGCGACCTGGTCCATGCGGGCGCTGGGCGCGGGCAGCGCGTGGTCGCGCTCCTGCGGCCCCACCGGCTCGGTGCGCAGCAGGCCCGCGTCGGTCTGTATCTGCGCGGGCGTGGCTTCGGTCTGCTGCGGCGCGCGCGCGGCGCAGGCCGTCAGCCCCAGCACGGCGGCCAGGGCGGCCGGCGTCATCCAGCGCCGGCGGCGCATGGCGTATCGATGGAGATCAGTCATAGTAAACAGTAAGGAACTCATGTCCGTCCCGCGCCGTGCCGGCCGCCAGGCTATAGAGGCTGCGCGGCTCGTCGGGCACGAGCAGGGCCAGCACCTCGCTCTCGGGCAAGGCGAGGCTGCCGGCCAGGCGCAGCAGATCGGGAATGAAATCGCGCAGCGGCAGATGCGCGCCGCGAAATGTCACGGTGAAGGAGTCGCGCCGGGTGTCGGCCTCGTCCACTTCCAGGAACATGAAGCCCGCCGGATCGGCGGTCTCGGCGGCGCGGGCGATGATGTCCCGGGCCGTTCCTCGGAGCACCGGCAGGGCCAGCCGCTCCAGATAGGCTTGCAGGTGCCCGTCGAAGGCGGCACGGGTGTCGAGGTGCCGCATGCGATAGGCGGTCACGGCCGCCACGCTCTCATCTTCCGGATGCCACTTGTAGCCGCAGCCCAGCGGCAGCACGCCGTGCTGGCGCAGCGCCTCGGGCGCGGGCATGAATTCCAGGTAGATGCGATAGGTGCCGCCGTCGCCGATGTCAGGCTCGTAGGCGAAGAACATGGCGCGCGCCTGCTCCATGTCCTGCATCACCCGCAGCCACAGGGACTGCGGGATGGCCAGCTGGCGCGACAGCGTCGAGAAATCGAGCTGGCGCCAGTGCTCGCGGCGCACGCCGAGCAGGAAGCGGTTGCCGACCAGGCCGGCGGCCGAGAACTTCATCGACCATTCCACGCCGTCGATCTGCTTGTCCTTGAACAGCGACAACAGGCGGTCCGCCCAGAGGCGGCGCTCCCCCCGCAAGGTATGCAGGGGAATGTGCACCTGTTCGTCGCCGGCGCCCGGCGCCGGTGTCAGCGTCGCGGTCGTCATGCCAGCCGCCAGGCTCAGGCCGCCGCTTGCCGCGGCGCGGCGTCGGTGGAGGACGAGACGTCCTCCTGCTGCTGGGCGCGCTGGCGCCGCTGGTCGTCCAGCATCGCCGCCAGGCGCGGCACGTTGCCGAGCGAGGCGCGGTGCAGTTCGATCAGGCGCAGGATGCCGGCGCGCTGCAGCTCGACCACGCGCACGTCATCCAGGCCCGTGAACTTCTGGTCGTCCACGACCCAGAAACCGCTCAGGTAGCGTTCGCCGTCGGCCTGCGAGATGGTGATGGTCTTGGCCGTCAGCAGGCCCAGCTCGTTCAGGCGCTGCGCCATCTGCTTGGTCAGCTCCATCTCGCCCTGGAAGACGCGCAGGAATTCCATCATCTGCGTCAGGTAGCCGGTTTCCTTGCCGTCCTCGAACAGCGCCACGCCCTCGATGCCGTTGATGCCGGGATAGGACTCGTCGATGCACACCGCCAGGCGCTCTGCCTCGGACGTGGTGCCCAGCACGAAGGGATAGCGGCGCGCGAAGGCCGGCACATAGGTGTCCGCCTGCCACATGCCATCCGCCGTCACGAAGAGATTGGAGCGGTCTTCCAGGCCCAGCAACACGGCGACGTGGAAGTTGTTGTGCTCGTCGCCCACGAAGACGATGGGATAGTGGCGGCCGGCGTCGGCGAACTCGCTGGCGGCGATGGGCAGCGCGTTGGTGTCGCGGGCGAAGGCATAGTGATCCGGCTGGATCTGGATCTTCGTGTCTTGGTGCGCGGCACGGTCCAGCGCCACGGCGCGTTCGTAAAAAGCGGTTGCGGACATTTGGTAAACCCCCTGTAAAACTGTTACTCGTCTTTTCGTTGACATGCGCGCAGCGGCTGTCGCGCAACTCTCGGGAAACCCTGGATATTCGCGGGTTTGGGTGCATTGGCGGGCATTTCCAGCGCGCGCCGGTCGCCCTGAGATTTCGAAACAATTAGACCGAATCGTGTCGCCAGCCGTCTATGCCTGAAATTGGGTATTTCGCGTCGGACCAGTCCGAACCCCCGATACGGACCGGGTTCAGCTCAGCCAGCCACGCGCCCGCGCGGCATGCACGGCTTTCGTGCGGGACGACACCAGCAACTTGCGATAGATGTGCTTGATGTGGCGCTCGACGGTGTAGCGTGACAGATACAGTTGTTCGGCGATTTCGCGGTTGCCCAGGCCCGCGGCCACCAGGCTCAGGATCTGGCTCTCGCGCGGGCTCAGGGGCCCCGCCGCATCGGGCAGTTCCGCTGGCGGACCGCGGAATTCCTGGATCAGGCGGCGCGTCACGAAGGGATCCAGCGGCGCGCCGCCGCTCAGCGCGCTGCGGATGGCGGCGCCGACCTCGATGTCGTCGCGCTCCTTGAACACATAGCCCGACGCGCCCGCGCGCAGCGCGGCTAGGACGTCATCCTCGAGGCGCCAGGCCGACACCACCACGATCGTCATGTCAGGGTTGGCCGCATACATTTCGGCGATGAGATCCACGCCGCTGCCGTCGGGCAGGTCCAGGTCCACCAACGCCACGGACACGGGCTGGCGGGAGAAGCTGGTCCTGGCCTCGGCCAGCGACCCGGCGGAACACAGCGATGCCAGCTCGTAGCCGAATTGCATCAGGATGCCCTCGAGCCGGGTCCGTGCCTGTGGCTCCGCCCCGACCAACAGTACGGGCTGGCGCAGCACGAAGTCGAAGACGGACGATTGGGCGGACATGGAATCAAGACGGAAGCGACAAGGCCATACGGCGCCGTGCATGTGCCATGGCAGCCGACGGCGGATCAGATTCGTGCGGAAGGCTGAATACCAATACTGCGAATTCCGGGAGCGGAGCATAGCACCGGGTATTTTCAGGATTACTCGAATCCCAGCCGGTGTTTACCCTGCGTTCCATGGAAAACCCCAAGCCTGAAATCAATTCAATTTATATGGACACAAATTCGATATATATTGAAATTCGTGATGAAATTAATTTCACGACTTGTTTTCCATAATCCGGCCGCGCATCAGTCTTTCGTACAGCCACGAGGGGTGGCGGTCGCACGATAGCAGCATTCCCAGCGGGCGGCATCAGACTTTGGTCGTAGGACAATCCCTCGTAGTCCGGATCCGAAAATCCCTTCCAACGCCGGCTTTCGCCTGGAAAGACGGTATTCCAGACAGAGGGACCGAATACTCCCTTCCAGCGTATTCGTCGCAACCTTGTTAATAAGCTTCTCGATTGCTCTTATTAATGTCGAGATAATTAATAATATTGTCGAGATGGGCCGGCATGCCCGCCGCCGCTTGCCGCAAGGCCCGATCCGCCGTCCCCGGAATCAAGCGCCGCCCTGGTCAGCGAACTCGTCCACCACCACCTGCCGCAACCACTGATTGGCCGGATCCCGGTGATTGCGCGCGTGCCAGAACACATTGATGACCGACTCCGGGATCTTCACGGGACAGGGCGCGGTGGCCAGCCCGAAGGGCTTGCAGGCGCAGTCGGCGAAGCGCCGGGGCACGACGGCGATCATGTCGGTGGCCTGCAGCACCGGCCCCACCGCCATGAAATGCGGCACCGTCAGCCGCAACCGCCGCCGGATGCCAGCCCGCTCGATGACCTCGTCCACCACGCCATGGCCGGTGCCCTCCGACACGATGGCCACGTGCTCGGCGGCGCGGAACTGGCGGATCGACACGCCCGAGCGCGCCAGCGGATGATCCTGGCGAAAGATGCAGACATAGGGCTGGCGAAACAGCCGGCGCTGGAAGAAGCCAGCCTTCAAGGCCGGCAGGAAGCCCATCGCCAGGTCCACCCGGCCGCGCTCCATCTCGTCCTTCACGTCCATCGAGGTGGTGCGCACCGTGCGGATGGTGACGCCCGGCGCCATGCCTTCCAGCGTGCGCATCAGCCTGGGCAGGAAATAGGATTCGCCCACGTCGTTGACGCCGATCACGAAGCCGCGCTCGCTGCCGCGCGGGTCGAACGACGCGCGCGCGTTCAGCGTGCTGTGCAGCGCGCCCAGCGCGTCGGCGATGGGCTGGGCCAGCGATTGCGCGTAGGGCGTGGGCACCATGCCGCGCGCGGTGCGCAGGAACAGCTCGTCGCCCAGCAGCTTGCGCAGCCGGCCCAGCGCGTTGCTGACGCCGGGTTGCGAGATGCCCAGGCTTTGCGCCACGGCCGCCACCCGGCCGTGCTTCTGCAGCTCGTTGAAGACGACCAGCAGGTTCAGGTCCAGGTCTTTCAGGTCCATGCGCTTGTCTCCACCAATATTTATTCTGGTGATCTGTTTAATTTTCCAGATTCTATTTATTAATTTGCCAGACTGCCGGATCATTCCCGGATAACAAGCCGGCGACCACGACGCGCCGGCGCCGCCCGGCCGCGCCATGGCCGGCGACAACCTGGAGACAAGCATGTCCACGCCATCCATCGCCGCGCCCAACGGCCGGAGGCGCCCATGAGCGCCGCCATCCCCGCCAGCCCCGAGGCCGCCGCCTGTCCGAGCGGCGACGCGCCGGCCGGCGCGTCGCCGTCCTGGCCCGCAGAAGGAGCCCACCGCATTCCCTTCGGCGTCTATACCGACGCTGCCCTGCACCAGCGCGAGCTGGAACGCTTCTTCTATCACGGCCACTGGAGCTATGTCGGCCTGGAAGCCGAGATCCCCAAGCCCGGCGATTTCAAGCGCACCGCCGTGGGCGAGCGCTCGGTCATCCTGCTGCGCGACCAGGATGGACGGGTGCGCGTGGTGGAGAACGTCTGCGCGCATCGCGGCGTGCAGTTCTGCCGCGAGCGCCACGGCAACCGCAGCGAGTTCGTCTGTCCGTATCACCAATGGAACTATGACCTGCAGGGCAACCTGATCGGCGTGCCGTTCCGGCGCGGCGTCAAGCAGGACGGCAAGGTCAACGGCGGCATGCCGCCGGATTTCAAGCCCGAGGAACACGGCCTGACCAAGCTGGCGGTGGCCTGCCGCAACGGCGTGGTGTTCGCCTCGTTCGACCACGAGGTCGAGCCGCTGGAGGACTACCTGGGGCCCGACATCCTGCATTACTTCGACCGCGTCTTCGACGGCCGCGAGCTGGTGATCCACGGCTACAGCCGCCAGCGCATCCCGGGCAACTGGAAGCTGATGCAGGAGAACATCAAGGATCCCTATCACCCCGGCCTGCTGCACACCTGGTTCGTCACCTTCGGCCTGTGGCGCGCCGACAACCGCTCGGAACTGAAGATGGACCGGCACTTTCGCCACGCCGCGATGATCTCCACGCGCGGCCAGGGCGGCAAGGGCAGCGTCACCAGCGGCGTGTCGAGCTTCAAGGAACAGATGTCGCTGAACGACGACCGCTTCCTGGACATCGTGCCCGAGCCCTGGTGGAACGGGCCGACCGCCGTGCTGATGACGCTGTTCCCCAGCGTCATCATCCAGCAGCAGGTCAATTCACTGTCGACCCGCCACATCCAGCCCGTCGGCCATGACGCCTTCGATTTCGTCTGGACGCATTTCGGCTTCGCCGACGACAGTCCGGAAATGACGCGGCGACGCCTGCGCCAGGCCAATCTGTTCGGCCCCGCGGGCTTCGTGTCGGCCGACGACGGCGAGGTGATCGAGTTCTCGCAGGCCGGCTTCGCGCAGAAACCCTGGCACCGCAGCGTGGCGGAGCTGGGCGGCAAGACCGCCGAGAACACCGAACACATGGTCACCGAGACGCTGATACGCGGCATGTACCAGTACTGGCGAAAAGTTATGGCCCCCCCGAGCGCTGCGCGCTTCCCCCAGGGGCGCAGCTGCGGACCGGCGGAGCCGGATCCGCGCTGCCCGGATGAGGACGGTATTGCCTGAACGGGGCGCGTTTCTTCTTGAGCGAGGTGCGCTTCTTCTTGCCATGTGGCGCTTTGCGCCGGGGATGACTGAACATGATTGAATTTGGCTTGTACTGGCAGATCGGCCAGCTTTATGCCGACTATGCGGCCGCGCTGGACGCGGGGGAATGGGACAAGTGGCCCGACTTCTTTGTCGAGGACTGCGTCTACAAAGTGATGCCGCGCGAGAATCACGAACGGGGTTTTCCGCTGGCGACGATGTCCTTCGAGAGCCGCGGCATGCTCAAGGACCGCGTCTACGGCGCGACCGACACCATCTTCCATGACCCGTACTACCAGCGCCATGTGGTCGGCGCGCCGCGCGTGCTGTCGGTGGATGCCGTGCGCATCGCGTCCGAAGCCAGCTATGCCGTGTTCCGCACCAAGCCGAACCAGCTGACCACGGTCTACAACGTGGGACGCTACGAGGATGTGATCCGGCGCACGCCGGACGGCCTGAAGTTCGAATCGCGCCTGTGCATCTTCGACAGCGAGCTGATTCCGAATTCCCTCATCTATCCGATCTGACCAGGAGCCTGAACGCATGAGCACGGAATGGACCAGGGCCCTCGCGCGGGCCGACGTGCCGGACGATGACGTCATCGCCGTGACGGCCGGCGGCAGGGAAATCGCGCTGTACGGCGTGGACGGCGAGGTCTACGCCACCGCCAACCTCTGTACGCACGGCAATGCCAGGCTGTGCGACGGCTTTCTCATGGGCCACGAGATCGAATGCCCGCTGCACCAGGGCCGCTTCGACGTGCGCGACGGCCGCGCGCTGTGTTCACCGCTGAGGGAAAACCTGGCCACCTACCCCGTCCGGATCGAGGACGGGTTCGTGTTCGTGGCCTTGTAGGCTACGCCGACGCCGACGCCGGCGCGCTCAGCGCCAGGCGCAGCGCCTCGTTGGCGGCGGCCATGCCCATGGCCGCCGTCACCGTGACCACCGAGCCGTAGCCGGCGCAGGACAGGCCCTGCGGCGCGACGGCCTGGCCGGCTGCGCCCACGGCGTCCTCGCCCTCGGTCGGACGGGTCCAGGCGTCGGGCAGGATGGCGGGCTGGTCGAACCACAGCGCATGCACGCCCATCTTCGGCACCCGCTTGAGCGCCTTGCCGTTGCGGTCGGAGGCGCGCGGAAAGCCGTGTTCCTTGCGCAGCTTGTTGCGCAGCTTGGACAGCAGCGCATCGTTCACCGCCGCCGACAGGTCGCCGGCGCGCAGCGCCAGCGGATCGGTCTTGCCGCCCGCGCCGCCGCACAGCAACATGGGCGCGCCCAGCGCGCGCGCGTGCAGGATCATGGCGATCTTCGCCGCGGCCTGGTCGGTGCAATCGATGATGACGGTATAGGGGCCGGGCAGCACCTGCGCCACGTTCTCGGGCGAAACGAAATCGTCGACCAGGGTCAGCGCGCATTGCGGGTTGATGGCCTGGACCCGCTCGGCCATGGCCTGGACCTTGGACTGTCCCAGCGTCTGCGTCAGCGCATGGATCTGCCGGTTGACGTTGGATTCGGCGATGTGGTCCAGGTCGATCAGCGTCAGCGCGCCGACGCCGCAGCGCGCCAGCGCCTCCACCGTCCACGAGCCGACGCCGCCCAGGCCGGCCACGGCGACGTGGGCGCCGCGCAGGCGGGCTGGCGCGTCCGGCCCGTACAGGCGGGAAAGGCCGCCGAAGCGGCGGTCGGCGTCGGCCTGTTCGATATCGCAGGCGGCGGGAAATTGCGGCGTGTTCATGGGCGGTATTTTAGGGCAGGCCAGCGCCCTGCCGCCGGCTCCGCGTCGCGCTAGCCGCCCGGCGCCGGCGCCGTCGTGGAAGAAACAGGCGCAACGGCGGCATCCGCCGCCGGCGCGTCGTCGCCGCCCAGCGCCTGGTACACCTTGACCTGGTTGACCAGCCGGTCCAGCCGGTTCTCGTCGCGGGCGATTTCCGCCGTCCGGCGCCGCTCCTGGGCGTCCAGCCAGGCCCGCAAGGCCACCGAGCCCGCGCGATAGCGCACCTCGTACAGGCGCTCGGCCTCGCGCGCGGCGTTCAGCGCGGCGTCGAGCTGCTCGCCGCGCTGACGCAGCTGGCTGCGGTTGGACAGGGCGTTTTCCACATCCGCCATCGCCTGATACAGCGACTTGCGAAAACCCACCACGCGTTCGTCGAAATCGGCGCGGGAGATCTTCAGGTTCAACTGGCGCTGGTTCCATTGCAGGAACGGCAGGGTCAGGCTGCCGGCCAGCGAGGCCACCGGATTCTGCAGCACCGTGCCCAGCGCGTCGCTGGAACCGCCCAGCGTCCCGGTCAGCGACAGCGAGGGATAGAAGCTGGCGCGGGCCGCGTCCACATTGGACAGGGCCTGGCGCAGCCGCAACTCGGACGCGCGCAGGTCGGGCCGGCGTCCCAGCAGTTCAGCCGGCACGCCGGCGCGCGCCATCGGCAAGGGCGCTTGCGGCAGGCGCGGCGGATCGCTCATCGTCCGGTCCGGCGGACCGTCGAACAGAATGGCCAGCGCATTGACATACTCCACCCGTTGTTGCACCAGCACGGCATGGGCCGCGACCTGGCTGGCCACGGTCTGCTCGGCCTCGGCCACTTCCAGCGCCGAGGCGCCGCCCGCCGCGTACTGGGCGCGCACCAGCTCCTGCGTCTTGCGCGCGGCCGCGATGCTCTCCAGGCTGGTGGCGATGCGCTGATTGATGAAGCCGGTCTGCCAGTACAGGGTGGCGGTGGTGCCGACCAGGGACAGCGCCGCGCTCTGGCGGTCCTGCTCGGTCGCCAGCGCTTCCCACTGGGCCGCATCGCTCTGGCGCGACAGCTTGCCCCACAGGTCCACTTCATACTGGACATTGAGCTCGACGCCGTACTTGCTGCTGCTGCTGCGATCGCCGCGCAGGTTGCGCGAGCGGGCGTTGGTGGCGGTCAGCCCCGGCTGCGGAATCAGCTTGTCGTCGGCCAGGCCGGCCAGGTACTGCGCGCGCTGCAGCTTGATGGCAGCGATCGCCAGGTCGTTGTTGCGCGCCAGCGCCAGCTCGACCAACCGGTTCAGTTCGGGATCGTTGAAGTTGCGCCACCAGGCGCCGCCCTCGGCCAGCGCGCCGGCGACCGGCGCGGCCGAGGCCTGCTTCCAGGCCGCCGGCTCCCGAACCTCGGGCCGCTGGTAGTCGGTGCGCAGCAGGCCGCCGCAACCCGACAGGGCCAGCAGCAGCGCCAGCGCTGCCGGTTTGTGCATCATGGAAACTCTCATCGTCCTCATTCCCGGGCCAAGGCCTCTACGGGGTCCAGGCGCGCCGCGTTGCGCGCCGGCAGATAACCGAACAACACGCCGATCAGGGTGGAGCAGGTGAATGCCGCCACCATCGACGCCGAGGAATAGATCATGCGGAACGAGCCGCCCGTGGCCTTGGATACCAGCACGCCCAGCCCCAGCGACAGCGCGATGCCGACCATGCCGCCGATCAGGCAGACCAGCACGGCCTCGATCAGGAACTGCTGCATGATGTCGCCGCGCCGCGCGCCGACCGCCATGCGCACGCCGATCTCGCGGGTGCGCTCGGTGACCGACACCAGCATGATGTTCATGACGCCGATACCGCCGACCATCAGCGAAATCAGCGCGATCATGGACACCAGCAGCGTCATGGTCGCCGTGGTGCGCTCGATGGTCTTGCGCACGGCGTCCGTGTTGAACACGAAGAAATCCTTGGTCACGTGCCGGCGCGTCAGCACCTGCACGATGGCCTTCTCGGCGGCGACCGGCGGCACGTCGTCCTTGACCCGCACCGTGATGCTGCGCAGATGGCGCTGGCCCAGCACGCGCGACAGCGCCGTGGTGTAGGGAATCCAGACGTTCAGCGTCTCGTTGCTGCCGAAGACCGTGTCCTTCTTCTGCGTCACGCCGATCACGCGCGCCGGCATCGAGCCCAGGAAGATCACCTGCCCGATCGGGTCCGTGTGCGAGCCGAACAGCTTGCGGCGGGTGCTGTCGTCGATCACGACCTCCTGGGCGCGGCGCGCCACGGCGGTCTCGTCGAAGAACTTGCCCTGGGCCAGCTTGAACGCGCGCACGCGGAAGAACTGCTCGCCCACGCCCTGGATCGAGCCGTTGACCGAGACGTTGCGATAGCGCACCGTGTTGGTGGTGCCGACTTCCGGAGTCACGCTGTCGACGTAGCTTTCCCGCGCCAGCGCGTCGGCGTCCGACGGCAGCAGGGTATGGATCTGCGCCGCCTTCTCGTCGCCGAAGTCCTTGCCGGGGAAAACCTCGACGGTGTTGGTGCCGATCTCGGCGATGTCGTCCATGATCTTGCGTCGCGAGCCCTCGCCCAGCGCCACCACCGACACCACGGCGGCGATGCCGATGATGATGCCCAGCATGGTCAGCGAGGTGCGCAGCCGGTGCGCGTTCATGGCCAGCAGCGCCATGCGCAGCGCTTCGCCGCAGCGATCCAGGTAGGCCTGCCAGCCGGGCCGGCGCGGCATGGCCGCCGGCGCCTCGCGCTCGGCCTCGCGCCGCGGCGCATCGGGATTGCGGCGGTCGGACACGATCTCGCCGTCGCTGATCTCGATGATGCGCTGGGCATGGCGGGCCACGTTCATGTCGTGCGTGACCAGGATGATGGTGTGGCCGGCGGCGTTCAGCTCTTCCAGGATGCGCAGCACTTCCTGGCCGGTGTGCGTGTCCAGCGCGCCGGTCGGCTCGTCGGCCAGGATGATCTCGCCGCCGTTCATCAGCGCCCGCGCGATGCTGACGCGCTGCTGCTGGCCGCCCGACAGCTGGCCGGGGCGGTGATCGGTACGGTCGCCCAGGCCCAGGCGCCCGAGCAGTTCGCCGGCGCGCTGGTGGCGCGCCTCGCGCCGCTTGCCGGCGTAGACCGCCGGCACTTCCACGTTGCCCGTCGCGCTCAGGTCCGCCAGCAGGTGGTAGCGCTGGAAGATGAAGCCGAAGTGCTCGCGGCGCAATTCGGCCAGCTCGTCGGGGTCGAGTTCGCCGGTGCTGCGCCCGCTCACGCGGTAGTCGCCGCTGGTGGGGCGGTCCAGGCAGCCCAGGATGTTCATCAGCGTGGACTTGCCCGATCCGGACGCGCCGACGATGGCCACCATCTCGCCTGCCTCGATGGTCAGGTCGACGTTCTTGAGCACCGCGATGGTCTGCTCGCCCGCCGGGAACTCCCGGCGCACGCCAGACAGGGAAATCAGGGGACTGCCCATGATCAATGGCCCGCGGCCGCCGGATCGGCCGCCGCGACCGAATCGACCGTCACCACGCGCTCGCCGGGTTGCAGCCCTTCCAGCACCTCGGCGCGCACATTGTTGTTCATGCCGATGCGCACCTGGCGCTCCTCGGTCTTGTTGTCCTTGCCGACCACCCGCACGGCGTAGCGCCCGTCCTGGCCGCGCTTGCCCAGCGCCGAGGACGGCACCACGATGGCGTCCTTGGCCTCGCCGCGCACGATGAAGACCTGCGCCGTCATGGAGATGCGCAGCCGCTCGTCGGGATTGGGCACGTCGAACAGGCCGTTGTAGTAGATCGCCGCGCTGGTCGCGCTGCCGGAGGCGGACGTCAGTGACGCCGTCGTCTCGTCCTTCTGGATCGAGTCCGGCGCCGGCTCCACCGCGCGCAGCGTGGCGTGATAGCGCTCGTCCGGCTCGCCCAGGATGGTGAAGTACACCGGCAGGCCGGGCTTGACGCGGGTGACGTCGGCCTCGGAGATCTGCGCCTTGATGGTCATGGTGGCCACGTTGGCGACCTTGATGATCGTGGGCGCGCTCTGTATGGAGTTGACGGTCTGTCCCTGCTTGGTGATCACGGCCACCACCACGCCGTCGATGGGCGAGACGATGCGCGTATAGCCCAGGTTGACCTTGGCGATGTCCACGTCGACCTCGGCCTGCACGATCTGGGCGTCCAGCGAGGCGATCTCGGCGCGGGTCACGGCCAGCGTGGCCTCGGCCGTCTCGAAAGACTCGCGCGAACTGGCATCGGCCGCCAGCATCTGGCGCTGGCGACGGTAGGCCAGCTCGGACTGTTTCAGCGTGGCGATCTTGGCCGTGCGGGCGGCGCGGCGCATTTCCAGCGCGGCCTGCTTGTTGCGCAGCTCGTTCTGCTGGGTCATGTCGTCGATCTCGGCGACCAGCTGGCCCTTCTGGACGCGATCGCCCAGCGCCACCTTCAGCGACTTGAGCTGGCCGGACACCTGGGCGCCGACGCTGACGCGCTCGATGGCGTCGATGGTGCCGCTGGCCAGCACGCTGTCCTCCAGGTCGGCGCGGGTGACCTCGGCGGACGCGAAGGTCGGCGGCGGGGGAGACGACAGGAAGGCGGCATGGAAGCCATAGGCCAGGACCAGGAGGACGCCGGCGATCAGGCCGTAGCGCGCGAGCTTGCTGCGAGGCTGCTTCATCTTCATATTGCCGCCGTCCCGGAACGGAGGGCGCGCCCCGGCAGGGAGCGGCGGGCGCATGCGGTGCGCGGGGCGGATGATGCGTGGGCGTTGCGGTTCATTGATCCTGGTTTCCTTATGTCCCCCACATCCTAAACACATCAAGCATCCAAAGAACCGGCAATGTGTCTCAAAAGGGTGAAGATCGGTAAAGCCGCCCGCCCGGCCCGTTTTGCGGGGCCGCCGGCCTCGCCGGATTGTTCCGTTGCGAGAACGATACAGCCAGAACGGCGCGCCCAGCGGCCCCGCGGCCCACGGCCTTGCCGCGAACGTGCCGCCATCTTGCGCGCACCTGCCGCCTAACGGCGCGACTTGGCCGCTAGATGGCGCCTATCTTGTTACGCATCTGACAAAGTATTTGCGGCAGCGCAAAACATTCGCGCCTCGACATAGCGCGACGATGCCGACAGAATGAAACCAAGTTACGCCGTGTCTACCTCTCATCGATCCCCCTCCTCCAAGCCTGGTTCCCCGGAATTTTCCGGGGCGGCGCTGCTTTGCCTGCTGGCCATGATGAACCATGTGGCCTTGACCGGCGGGCGCATCACCGTGTCCCTGACCGCGCTGCAAATGGGCCTGTCGACCTTCAAGGTCGGCACGCTGGTGGCAGTGTTCGCCGTGCTGCCCATGCTGTTCTCGGTGCGCGCCGGCCGCTGGGTGGACCGGGTCGGCGTGCAGCGCCCGCTGGTCATCGGCACGGCGCTGGTTGCCGTCGGCACGGCGCTGCCCTTCATTTCGCAGACGCAGGCGGCGCTGCTGATCGCATCCTGTTCGATCGGCATCGGCTTCATGCTGCACCAGGTCGCCACCCAGGACCTGCTCGGCCACGCGGAACCGACGCAACGGCTGCGCAACTTCTCCCTGATGTCGCTGGCGCTGGCCGGCTCGGGCTTTTCCGGGCCGCTGATCGCGGGGCTGGCGATCGACCATCTGGGCACGCGGCTGGCCTTCGGGCTGCTGACGCTGGGCCCGCTGCTGTCGGCCGGCGGCCTGTACCTGCTGCGGCGCCAGCTCGCCGCGATCAATTCCCAGCTGCTGGCCGGCGCCAAGGAGGCCGAGCGCCGCAGGGTGACCGAGCTGCTGGCGGTGCCGGCCCTGCGCCGCATCCTGATGGTCAACACCATCCTGTCCGGCGCCTGGGACACGCATCTGTTCGTGGTGCCGATCTTCGGCGTGGCGATCGGCCTGTCGGCCACCACCATCGGCATCATATTGGCGTCGTTCGCGGCGGCAACATTCGTCATCCGGTTGGTATTGCCGCTGATCCAGCGCCGGGTCCGTTCCTGGACCCTGGTGCGCGCCGCCATGGCCACGGCGGCCGTGGACTTCATGCTTTACCCGCTGTTCAGCGACGTTAGCGTGCTGATCGTGCTGTCGTTCATTCTGGGGCTTGCGCTGGGATGCTGCCAACCGAGTATGCTTGCATTGCTGCACCAGCACTCCCCGCCCGGCCGCGCGGCCGAAGCCGTGGGCCTGCGCATGGCGCTGATCAACGGATCCCAGGTGTCGCTGCCGCTCACGTTCGGCGCGCTCGGCTCGGTGATCGGCGTCGCGCCGCTGTTCTGGGCCTATTCGGTGGCCCTGATGGCGGGAGGCTGGGCGAACCGCAATCCGCCGCTCGAAACCGACGCCAAACCGTAATGCAGTCCCCCGCCCCCCAAGACGCCGGCGTTTCCGGCGCCAGCCTGCCTTTCCGGCTCTGGACCAGCGAAGAACGCCAGGCCTCGCTGGACGAGACGTTGCGCCACTGGCGCAAGGGCGAGGACGTGTGGGTCTATGGCTACGGCTCGCTGATCTGGCGCCCGGATTTCGCCTTCGAGGAACGGCGGCTGGCCACGCTGCACGGCCATCACCGGGCGCTATGCCTGTGGTCCCGGGTCAACCGGGGCACGCCGGAATGCCCCGGCCTGGTGTTCGGCCTGGACCGCGGCGGCTCCTGCCGCGGCGTGGTCTACCGGCTGGCTGGCGGCCAGGTGCCCGACTATTTCCCGGCGCTGTGGGACCGCGAGATGTCCACCGGCGCCTATCTGCCGCGCTGGATCAATTGCAGCACCGAAGCCGGACAGGTCCGCGCCCTGGTCTTCATCATGAACCGCGACAACCCGGCCTACATCCGCGCCCTGCCCGAGCCGGAACTGCTGGCCATCGTGCGCCGGGCCTCCGGCCGCTACGGCCCTTGCACCGAGTACGTGGTGCAGACCGCCCAGGCGCTGCGCGCGGCGGGCATCCATGATTCCCGGCTGGACGCCATCGCCCGCCGCCTGGAAGCCGACAGCCACGCGCTGCCCGAGACGGCCTGACGGCGGGCCGGACACCCCGGCGCGACGCATTCCGGCAACAGGCGCCGGACAGGCTGGCTGCAACCTCCGCCCGATATGAGCAAGCCCTGCGCAGGGTCAATAGGGGAGCGCTCGTCCCGGCGGTATAAACTCCCTGTCATCAACGCTGAATCAAAGCCCCATGTCCGTCTCCGATCTGCGTCAAAGCTACGAAAAAAACGTCTTGCTGGAAAGCCAGGCCAGCGCTTCGCCGCTGGAACAGTTTTCCCGCTGGTTCGACGAGGCCCAGGCCGCCAAGGTGCCCGAACCCAATGCCATGACGCTGGCCACGGTCGACGCCAGCGGCCAGCCCAGCGCGCGCATCGTCCTGATCAAGGGCTACGATGAGCAGGGCTTCACCTTCTTCACCAACTACGAATCGCGCAAGGGCACGGACCTGCTGGCCGAGCCGCGCGCCTGCCTGCTGTTCTTCTGGCAGCCGCTGGAACGCCAGGTGCGCATCGAGGGCGTGGTGGAAAGGGTCGCGGCCGATGAATCCGACGCCTATTACCACAGCCGGCCCGCCGGCTCGCGGATCGGCGCCTGGGCCTCGCGCCAGAGCCAGCCCATCACGCGCGAAGAACTGGAGGCCCGCGAGCAGGAATTCCGCGCCCGCTATGGCGACCAGCCGCCGCGCCCGCCGCACTGGGGCGGCTACCGCCTGAAACCCACCGCGTTCGAATTCTGGCAAGGCCGCCCGTCGCGCCTGCACGACCGCCTGCGCTACGTCCCCGACGGCGCCGGCTGGAAGATCGAACGCCTATCGCCGTAGAGCCCCCCCGAGCGCTGCGCGCTTCCCCCCAAGGGGGCGCAGCTGCGGACCGGCGGAGCCGGATCTGCGCTGCCCCGATAAGGGTGGCGCCGCCGTGAACTTACATGACTGTTTCCAAGCCTGACTTCGACGCCACCTTCTTCCGCACCGCGCTGGGACGCTACGCCACCGGCGTGACGGTGGTCACCGCCGCCGACGCCGATGGCGCGCCCATCGGGCTGACGGTCAGCTCCTTCAATTCGGTGTCGCTGAATCCGCCGCTGGTGCTGTGGAGCCTGTCTGGCGGCTCGTCGTCGCGGGAAGCCTTCGAGCGCTGCGATCGCTACGTCGTCAATGTGCTGAGCGCCCACCAGATCGCGCTGGCGCGCCGCTTCGCCACCGGCAGGACGCCCGACCGCTTCAATGGCCTGACCGTGGCGCGGGCGCCGGGCGGCACGCCGATGCTGGACGGTGGCTGCGCCGCCTGGTTCGAATGCCACAACCGCAGCCGCTACGTCGAAGGCGACCACGTCATCATGGTCGGCGAAGTCGAGCGCTGCGGCCACAGCGGCGAACCGCCGCTGGTCTTCCATGCCGGCGGCTTCGACCTCACCCCCGCCGGCGCCCATGCCGCCAGGAAAACGCCATGACGCTCCGCCGCCCTTGCGCACAGGCATCGTCCGCCGCCGGAGCCCGCCGATGAGCGCCGACATCGACTGCGTCGTGATCGGCGCGGGCGTGGTCGGCCTGGCGATCGCGCGGGCGCTGGCGCTGCGCGGACGCGAGGTGCTGGTGGCCGAGACCACCGAGGCCATCGGCACCGGCACCAGCTCGCGCAACTCCGAAGTCATACACGCCGGCATCTATTACCCGGCCGGCAGCCTGAAGGCCCGGCTGTGCGTGCGCGGCAAGCATCTGCTCTACGCCTATTGCGCCGAGCGCGGCGTGCCGCACAAGCGCCTGGGCAAGCTGATCGTGGCCGCCGACACGGCCCAGGCGGCCCAGCTGGAAGACATCGCCCGGCGCGCGCGCGCCAATGGCGTGGACGACCTGCAATACATCTCCGGCGAAGAGGCCATGCGGCTGGAACCGGCGCTGCGCTGCACCGCCGCGCTGCTGTCGCCCTCCACGGGCATCGTCGACAGCCATGCCCTGATGCTGTCCTACCAGGGCGACGCCGAGAACGCCGGCGCGCAATGCGTGTTCCACACGCCGCTGGAATCCGGGCGCGTGCGTCCCGAGGGCGGCTTCGAGCTGCAATTCGGCGGCGCCGACGCGATGCGCCTGAGCTGCAACACGCTGATCAACGCGGCCGGCCTGCAGGCGCCGGCGCTGGCGCGCCGCATCGACGGCATGCCCGCCGCCAGCATCCCCGCCAGCTACCTGTGCAAGGGCAGCTATTTCACGCTGTCCGGCCGCGCGCCGTTCTCGCGGCTGATCTACCCCGTGCCGCAACACGCCGGCCTGGGCGTGCACCTGACGCTGGACCTGGGCGGCCAGGCCAAGTTCGGCCCCGACACCGAATGGGTCGACAGCGAGGACTACACCCTGGACCCGGCCCGCGCCGATGTGTTCTACGAGGCGGTGCGCAGCTACTGGCCCGCCCTGCCCGACCACGCGCTGGCGCCCGGCTACACTGGCATCCGCCCGAAGATCTCCGGCCCGCACGAGCCGGCCGCCGATTTCATGATCGCCGGTCCCGCCGACCACGGCGTGCCCGGCCTGGTCAATCTGTTCGGCATAGAATCCCCCGGCCTGACGTCCAGCCTGGCCCTGGCCGACGAAACCCTGGCGCGCCTGGCCGCCGCCTGACCCGACCTCCCTTCCATCCACGCATCCTCCAGACCATGCAGCACAACGACTACATCCTGACCCTGTCCTGCCCCGACCGCACGGGCATCGTGTATCGCGTCAGCGGTTTGTTGTTCGAACTGGGCTGCAACATCCTGGATTCCCAGCAATTCGGCGACGACGAAACCGGCCGCTTCTTCCTGCGCGTGCACTTCGACCTGCCGTCGGATATCCAGCCCGATGCGCTGCGCGCGCGCCTGGACACGCTGTCGGCCGAGTTCGGCATGGACCTGCAACTGCACGACGCCCGCCGCAAGGCGCGCCTGCTGATCATGGTCAGCAAGCAGGGCCACTGCCTGAACGACCTGCTGTTCCGCGTGCACAGCGGCCAGCTGCGCGCCGAGGTCGCGGCCATCGTCTCCAACCACAACGACTACGCGCCGCTGGCGGCCACCTACGGCATCCCCTTCCACCACCTGCCCGTCACGCCCGACACCAAGGCGCAGCAAGAGCAGCAGGTGCTGGACCTGGCGGCCCGCGAGCACATCGACCTGGTGGTGCTGGCCCGCTACATGCAGATCCTGTCGGCGGACATGTGCCGCGCGCTGAACGGCCGCGCCATCAACATCCACCACAGCTTCCTGCCCAGCTTCAAGGGCGCGCGCCCCTATCACCAGGCGCACGCGCGCGGCGTGAAGATCATCGGCGCGACGGCCCACTACGTGACGTCGGACCTGGACGAAGGCCCCATCATCGACCAGGACATCGAACGCGTGGACCACACTATGACGGCCGCCGATCTGACCCAGGTGGGCAGCGACATCGAATCGCTGGTGCTGTCGCGCGCGGTGCGCAGCCATGTCGAACACCGCATCCTGCTGAACCGCAACAAGACCGTCGTCTTCCGCTGATCGCGCGGATCCGGCCGGCCCGTCGGGCCGGCAGCGGGCTTTCTAGCCCGGTTCAGGCCGCAGCGTCGGCATGCGCGCCATCACCAGCCGCATCGCGCTTTCCTGCAACGGCGTGCGGCCCTCGGCCGGCCAGATCGCCTGGCTGACCGAGCGCGCCTCGTGCTCGAAGCCGATGAAGCGCGTGCCGGCCAGACCGCTGCGCGACAGGCAGGCCGGCACGATCGCCACCCCCAGTCCCTGCGACACCAGCGCGGCCACGCTCAGCCAGTGGCGCACCTCGTGCCGCACCAGCGGCGTGAAACCGGCCGTCACGCATAGCGACAGCACCGTCTCGTAGTAGCTGGGCGAGGCCGCGCGCGCGAAGAACACGAAGTCCTCGCCGGCCAGCTCGGCCAGCGCCAGGCTGCCGCGCCGCGCCAGCGCATGGCCGACGGGCAGGCAGACGACGAAGGGCTCGGCCACCAGGTCCTGAGCCTGCACGCCCTCGGGCAGCGGGTTGGCGTGGATGAAGCCCAGGTCCAGCTCGCCGCGATGCACGGCCTCGATCTGGTCATGGGAATTCAGCTCGGCCAGCACGTGCTCCACGTCCGGTAGCTCGGCCCGCATGGCCGCCAGCAGCGCCGGCAGGCCGCGGTACAGCATCGAACCGACGAAGCCGATGCGCAGCCGCCCGCGCAGTCCGGCGTCGACGCGCCGCACCAGCACGCGCACGTCCTCGGCCTGCCGCAGCAGCGCCTGGGCCTCGCGGTACAGCACCTTGCCCGCCTCGGTCAGCGCCACCTGGCGGCTGGTGCGTTCCAGCAGGCGCGCGCCCACGCCCTGCTCCAGCTGGCGGATGGCGTAGCTGAGCGGGGGCTGGGAAATGTGCAGCCGCGCCGCCGCGCGGCCGAAATGCCGCTCCTCGGCCACGGCGATGAAATAGCGCAAGAGGCGCGGTTCGAGGTCCATCGCTCGTCTCCCGTCATCGATATTTTTTTTGGATCAATCCAGACAAATCAAGTATTTGCATAGATTAATCCAGCCGCGCACCATGCAGCATCCCTCCGCAGCCCAGGACCGCCCCATGGACGCCGCCATGCTTGCCCCGCCGACCGCCGCCACGCCCGTGCCCGATTCGCGCGGCCTGAACCTGTTCCGCGCCGACCCCTACGCGGCCGCGCTCAGCCGCCTGTATCTGCCCCCGGCGCTACACGCGCACCTGCTGCCGCACCTGGACCGGCTGGGCGCGCTGGCCGGCGGCCGCATGGACGAGCTGGCCGCCGACGCCGACAGGCACCCACCCACGCTGTCGGTGCGCAACCGCGCCGGCGCCGACGAATCCCGCATCGACAAGCACCCGGCCTACGTCGAGCTGGAGCGCCTGGCCTACAGCGAATTCGGCCTGGCCGCGCTGTCGCATCGCGGCGGCGCGCTGGGCTGGCCCGAGCCCATGCCGGCCGCGGCCAAATACGCGCTCAGCCATCTGTTCGTGCAGGCCGAGTTCGGCCTGTGCTGCCCGGTCAGCATGACCGACTCGCTGGCGCGCACGCTGCGCAAGTTCGGCGCGCCGGAACTCGTCGAAAAGGTGCTGCCGCAGGTCACCAGCCTGGACTTCGACAGCCTGCGCCAGGGCGCCATGTTCATGACCGAGCAGGGCGCGGGCTCCGATGTCAGCGCCACCGAGGTCGTGGCAGAGGCGCGGCCGGACGGCAGCTGGCGCCTTAGCGGCGACAAGTGGTTCTGCTCCAACCCCGACGCCGGCTTCGCCATGGTGCTGGCGCGCAGCGAGGCGCAGCCCGGCCTGAAGGGCGTGTCGCTGTTCCTGCTGCCGCGCGAGCTGGACGATGGCAGCCACAACCGCTATCGCATCCTGCGGTTGAAGGACAAGCTCGGCACCCGCTCCATGGCCAGCGGCGAGATCCGCCTGGAAGGCGCCACCGCCTGGCTGGTGGGCGAGCACGGCCGTGGCTTCAAGCAGATGGCCGACATGATCAACAACTCGCGCCTGTCCAACGGCATGCGCGCGGCCGGCCTGATGCGCCGCGCCGTCACCGAGGCGGTCTACTTCTCGCAGCAGCGCCGCGCCTTCGGCCAGCGCCTGATCGACATGCCGCTGATGCGCCGCCAGCTGGCCAAGATGACGGTCTGGGCCGAACAGGCCCGCAGCGTGATGTTCCAGACGGCGCGGGCGCTGGCCGAGGCCGACCAGGGCCGCGCGGACCCGGCGCTGGCGCGCATCCTGACGCCGCTGATCAAGTTCCGCGCCTGCCGCGACGCCCGCAAGGTCACCGGCGACGCGATGGAGGTGCGCGGCGGCTGCGGCTACATCGAGGAATGGACCGAGCCGCGCCTGGTGCGCGACGCGCACCTGGGCTCGATCTGGGAAGGCACCAGCAACATCGTCGCGCTGGACGTGCTGCGCGCCATCAACCGCGAAAACTCGCTGCCGGCCCTGCGCCGCCACGTCGCTCAGCTGCTGGCCGAAGGCGTGCCTTGCGCGGACGCGCTGGCCGCCACGCAACAGGACGCCATCGAGCGCAGCTTCGCCTTCGCCGCCATGGCGGCCGAGGGCAACCGCGATGAACTGGCGCGGCAGGCGGCGACGCTGCTGTATCACGCCGTGTCCATCGCGGCCCTGCGCCGGGAAGCCCGCGAGCCCGGACTGGAAACGCGCGCGGTCCTGGCCGACCTGGTGTTGCGGCATCGCCTGGCCGCGCGCGACCCGTATGCGGCGCCCGCGAACGAAAGCGCCGACTGCACCGCCATCCTGCAATACGCGCTCTAGCACCGCGCACCCACGACGCCGGCGACACAGCCGGCGCGCCACCACAATGGAGACAACCATGAAACGCCTGCTCATCCCGCTGCTGCTGGCCACCGCCACGCTCACCGCCGTCGCGCCAGCGTCCGCCGCCGACGCCTACCCCTCGCGTCCCGTCACGCTGGTCGTGCCCTTCCCGCCCGGCGGCCCGACCGACGCGATGGCGCGCCGCCTGGCCGAAAAACTCAGGCAGCCGCTGAACCAGAACGTCATCGTCGAGAACCGCGCCGGCGCCGGCGGCAACATCGGCTCGGAATACGTGGCCCACGCCAAGCCCGACGGCTACACCATCCTGTTCGGCACCTCCGGCCCGCTGGCGATCAACGTCAGCCTGTACAAGAACCAGGGCTATGACCCCGAGAAGAGTTTTGCGCCCGTCATCCGCATCGGCCACCTGCCCAACATCCTGGTGGTCCATCCCTCGGTGCCCGCGACCAACGTGCAGGAGCTGATCGCCTACGCCAAGCAGCACCCGGACAAGCTCAGCTACGCCTCGTCGGGCAACGGCGCGTCCTCGCACCTGGCCGGCATCCTGTTCAACCAGATGGCCGGCACGCAGATCATGCATATCCCGTACAAGGGCACCGGCCCCGCGCTGAACGACCTGCTCGGCGGCCAGGTATCCATGTCCTTCACCGACATCCTGACCGCGCTGCCCCACATCAAGGCCGGCAAGCTGCGCGCCATCGGCCTGGCCAGCGCGCAGCGCTCGGACGCGCTGCCCGACCTGCCCACCATTTCGGAGCAGGGGCTGAAAGGCTATGACGTCAGCGTGTTCTTCGGCATCGTCGCGCCCAAGGACACGCCGGCCGCGACCGTGGACCAGCTCAACCAGGCGTTCCGCGCGGCGCTGGCGGATCCCGACGTGAAGCAGGCGCTGCACAGCCAGGGCATCGTTCCGGCGCAGGACCAGAGCCCGGCCGCGCTGACGGGCTTCATCGCCGAGGAAGTGCCCAAATGGCGCGCGCTGATCAAGAGCGCCAACGTTTCGATAGATTGAGGCCCCCCGAGCGCTGCGCGCTTCCCCCCAGGGGGCGCAGCTGCGGACCGGCGGAGCCGGATCCGCGCTGCCCCGCTCTTGGGACAGCCGTGGAGCGCCGGGGGTGTGGCGGCAGGCGCATGGCGCATCTGCTCCCCAGGGAAGCAACACTGACCACGAACCAGCGAGTACCTATGTTCCCCAAGCTTTCCGACGCCGGCGCGCTTGCCGGCTGCAAGGTGATCGACCTGTCCCGCGTGCTGGGCGGTCCGTATTGCACGCAGATTCTTGCCGACCACGGCGCCGACGTGCTCAAGATCGAGCCGCCTGGCGGCGACGAGACGCGGGGCTGGGGACCGCCGTTCCTGGGCGAGACGGCGTCCTACTTCATCGGCGTGAACCGCAACAAGCGCGGCATGGCGCTGGATCTGTCGCTGCCGGCGGGCCAGGAGCTGCTGCGCGCGCTGCTGGCCGACGCCGACGTGCTGGTCGAGAACTTCAAGCCCGGCACGCTGGAGAAATGGGGCTTGGGCTACGAGACGCTGAGCCAGGCATTCCCGAAGCTGATCCATTGCCGCGTCAGCGGCTTCGGCGCCGACGGGCCGCTGGGCGGCCTGCCGGGCTACGACGCCTGTGCCCAGGCCATGTGCGGCCTGATGAGCGTGAATGGCGAGGCCGATGGCGAAGCCACCCGCGTCGGCCTACCCGTGGTGGACATGGTCACCGGCCTGAACGCGGCCGTGGCGGTGCTGCTGGCGCTGAACGAGCGCGCGCGCAGCGGCCTGGGGCAGTTCCTGGACATCACGCTGTACGACTGCGCGCTGTCGCTGCTGCACCCACACGCGCCCAACTATTTCTACAGCGGCAAGACGCCGGCCCGCAGCGGCAATGCGCATCCCAACATCGCGCCCTATGAAACGCTGCCCCCCGCCAGCGGCCCGATCTTCCTGGCCGTGGGCAACAACCGCCAGTTCGCGCAGCTGGCCGCCACGCTGGGCGCGCCCGAACTGGCGCGGGACCCGCGCTACGCGGCCAACGCCGACCGGCTGGCCAACCGCCAGGCCTTGCGCGATGCCCTGTCGGCGCTGCTGGCCGCGCACGAGGCCGCTACGCTGGCGGACCGGCTGCTGCGCGCGGGCGTGCCCGCCGCCGCCGTGCAGACCGTGGACCAGGCCCTGGCCCATCCGCATACCCGCCATCGCGGCATGCTGCTGGAACAGGGCGACTACCGGGGTGTGGGCTCGCCGATCAAGCTATCGCGCACGCCCGCCAGGCTGCGTCGGCTGCCGCCGGCGCTGGGCGGCCTGGAACCAGAGGCCGGCTAGCGGCGCGGCGCGCCTAACCGCCCTGCGCCAGGCCTTCGCGGCGCGGGTCCGCGCCGCCCTGCAAGCCGTCCGGTCCGATCACGATGCCGTGGATGCCGCTGGGAAACTCGGTGATGCGCAGCGGATGCCCCATCGCTTCCAGCGCGGGCGCCAGGGCTTCCAGCGCCGTGCCCTTTTCCAGCTCGGTGTCCTTGTTGCGGCTGCCCATGTTGGGCAGCGAGATCGCGGCCTGGATGTCCAGGCCCCAGTCCAGCACGCCCACCAGCGTCTTGGCCACGTAGTTGATGATGGCGCTGCCGCCCGGCGAGCCGACCACCATGTAAGGCTTGCCGTCGCGCAGCACGATCATGGGCGCCATGGCGCTGCGCGGGCGCTTGCCCGGTTCGATGCGGTTGGCCACGAGCCGGCCCTCGGGATCCTTGAACGACGACGAGAAATCGGTCATCTCGTTGTTGAGCAGGAAGCCGCGCACGAAGATCTTGCTGCCGAACTCGTTCTCGATGGTGGTGGTCATGCTGATCGCGTCGCCGCGCGCGTCGACCGCCACCAGATGGCTGGTGGACGGCTGTTCCAGCGCCGCGTCGCGGCCCAGGCCCAGCAGCTTGCCCTCGGGGTCGCCGGGCAGCGCGACCTTCATGCTGCGGTCCGGCTGGATCAGCGCGCCGCGCGCGCGCAGATAGGCGGGATCGAGCAGCGCGCGCACCGGCACCTTCACAAAGTCGGGATCCGCCACGTAGAAATCACGGTCCGCGAAGGCCAGCCTGCCGGCCTCCGCGAAGTAGTGCACGGCCTGCGCGCTATTGGGCGCGTAGCGGGACATGGGGTACTGCTCCAGCTCGCCCAGCATCTGCAACACCGCCAGCGGGCCGCTGCTGGGCGGCGCCATGCCGCATAGCTCGTAGCCCCGGTACGCGCCGCAGACCGGCTCGCGGCGCTTGGCCTGATAGCCCGCCAGATCGTCCAGGCTCAGGTCGCCGGGCTTGGCATGGCCGTGCACGGCCGCGACGATGTCGCGCGCGATCGCGCCACGGTAGAAGGCGTCGGCACCGCGCGCCGCGATCTCGCGCAGCGTCTGGGCGAACTCGGGATTCTTCAGCACATGCCCCACCGGCCAGGGCTGGCCGTCGGGCGCATAGAAATAGGCGGCCGCCGCCGGCTGTTTCGGCAGCGCCTTGTTGCCGGCCAGGAGCGCATGCAGGCGCGGCGATACCGGAAAGCCTTGCTCGGCCAGGCGGATGGCGGGCGCGAACAGGTCCGCCCAGGGCAGCTTGCCATGCTCTTTGTGCGCCAGCTCCAGTCCGCGCAGCAGCCCCGGCGTGGCCACCGCCATGCCGTTGTTGACGGCCTGCGCGAAGGGCAGCGGCTTGCCTTCGGCATCCAGGAAGCGATCCTGGCGCGCGGCCGCCGGCGCGGTTTCGCGGGCATCGTAGGTCAGGACGCGCTGTTGCCGCGCCGAGTACAGCACCAGGAAAGCGCCGCCGCCGATGCCGGAGGACTGCGGCTCGACCAGGTTCAGCACCAGCTGCGCGGCAATCGCCGCGTCCACCGCACTGCCGCCGGCCCGCAGCATTTCGTCGCCCGCGCGCGTGGCCCAGGGATTGGCCGACACCATCATGAAATGCGGCGCGCGCACCAGCGCGCGTTCGGCATAGCCCGTCGCGGCCTCGGGATTTCGGTCCGCCGCCTGCGGGCCGCGCGCCCACGCGGCGGGCGCGGATGACGCGCCGGCGGCGATCAGGACGGCGGCAAGAACGGCGCGAACGGACAAGGGCATGGCGGACTCCGGCGGGTAACGGTGGGCGGGGCAGCCCCCAATGATATTCAAATCCGCCAATGGCGCGGCCGGGGCGCCCCGCAGGCATCCGGCATAGAATCCCGGTTCCGGCACTGCCCGCTCTTCCCGCTTTTTGCGCCATGCGCCTGCGTCACATCGAGATTTTCGAAGCCATCCGCCGCACCGGCTCCCTGACCGAGGCCGCGGCCGCGCTGCACATTTCCCAGCCCGCCGCCAGCAAGCTGCTGGCGCATGCCGAGGCCCAGCTGGGCTTCAAGCTGTTCGAGCGCGTCAAGGGCAGGCTGGTGGCCACGCGCGAGGCCGAGATCCTGACGCCCGAAGTGGCGCGGCTGAACCAAGACCTGAACAGCGTGCGCCGGCTGGCGGCCAGCCTGCGCGACCGGCCGCACGGCCATCTGCGGCTGGGCAGCGCGCCGGCGCTGGGGCTGGGCCTGCTGCCCGGCGTGGTACGCGCCAGCCGCGACGCGCATCCCGGCGTCACCTTCGACCTGCACACCTACCATAGCGCCGAGCTGGTCCAGGGGCTGCTGACGCGCGAGCTGGACGCCATCGTCACCTTCGACACCAATGACTATCCCGGCCTGACCCGCACCGGCCTGGGCCAGACCGAACTGGTGCACCTGAGCCTGGATCCGGGATCGGGTCCGCTGCGCCTGGCCGACCTGCCGCCGGACCACCCGCTGATCGTGCTGGACGCGCGCGACGCCTCTGGCGCGCTGCTGCAGATGGCGCTGGACGCGCAGGGCGTGGAGGTGAACCCCGCGATCCAGGTGAAGACGCACTACGTGGCCTGCGCACTGGTGGAGGCCGGCTGCGGCGATGCGATCGTCGACGCCATCACCGCCCGGGCGCTGCTGCGGCCGGGCATGCACCTGCGCCGCCTGGAACCCGCGCTGCGCGTGCCCATCAGCATCATGATGCGCAACCAGGACCCGGTGTCTGCCCTGCACCGCGACCTGATCGAACGGTTGCGCACGGCCTGCGACGCGTTGCTGGCGCGCCTGACCGAGGCCTGACCACGGGCCGCCACTGTTGCGGCGCCAGGGCCGCGCCACAATGAAAACGGGCGCCCGAAGGCGCCCGCGCAAACCAGGGACCGGCCCGGCCGGCCCCTGCTTCAAGCCATCAATCCAGCTTGATGTTCTGCTTCTTCACGACGTCCTTCGCCCAGTCGTACTGTTCCTTGATTTCCTTGGCGAATTCTTCCGGCGTGTTGCCCGACGGCGCCGAGCCCTGGTCGTCCAGCGCCTTGATGACCTTCGGGTCCTTCAGCGCCACGACCGCGGCGTCGCGCAGCTTGTTCACGACTTCCATCGGCGTGCCCTTGGGCGCCAGCAGGCCGTACCAGACCGGCTGGTTCAGCACCGGGAAGCCGGCGTCCTTGAAGGTCGGCACGTCCTTGATGGCATCGATGTTGCCCGGCCACGCGATGGCCATGGCGCGCAGCTTGCCCGCCTGGATCTGCGGCATGGAGGACGGCAGGTTGTCGAAGATGATTTCGATCTGGCCGCCGACGGCGTCGGCCACGGCCGGGCCCGAGCCCTTGTACGGCACGTGCACGATGTCGGTGCCCGTGGCCATCTTGAACGATTCGCCCATCAGGTGCAGCACGCCGCAGGTGCCCGAGCTGCCGTAGGAATACTTGCCGGGATTCTTCTTCAGCTCTTCCAGGAAGCCCTTGAAGTCCTTGGCCGGGAACTTCGGGTTCACGGCGACCACGTTGGCCGTGTTGGCGAAGTTGGTGACCGGCTGGAAGTCCTTGATCGGATCGTAGGGCAGGTCGTTCGGACGGCAGGCCGGGTTCACGGCCATGGTCGACACGGTGGCGATCGACAGCGTGTAGCCGTCGGGCTCGGCGCGCGCGGCCTCGGATGCGCCGATGGCGCCGCCAGCGCCGCCCTTGTTTTCCACGACCATGGGCTGGCCCAGTTCCTGGCTCATGCGCTGCGTCACGAGGCGCGCAATGATGTCGGTGGAACCGCCCGGGGCGAACGGGACGATGACGCGGATGGCCTTGCCGGGATACTTGTCGGCGGCGTGCGCGGCCGAGACGCCCAGCGTGCCGGCGGCGCCGGTGGCCAGCGCGATGGCCACGGCCAGGGTGCGAGCTTTATTCATTGGTGTGTTTCCTCCAAGATAGCGAATCCGCGTGTGTGCGGATTGTGTAGCGGGCCGGCCGTCTGTGGACGGACGACGATTGGCGATGGGGGCGCTTAGTTATACGCGCCGCCGCGTTGTGCGGCGCTGATTATGAGTTGCTGGTGGAACACGCGCCCGCCAGAATGTCGGAGAATAGCAGCAAATGCTTACACCCGCCTAGGCAGAAAATCCCCTGCTGGCGCAACGAAAAACAGCCATTCCCCATGTCGGTCGCACTGCTGGTTTTACCCGATTTCATGCTGGTCGCGCTGGGCTGGGCACTGCGCCACAAGCTCGGCTTCTCGCGCGAATTCTTCGCCGGCGCCGAGCGCCTCGTCTACTTCGTGCTGTTCCCCGCGCTGTTGTTCCAGGCGATCCTGCGCACCCCCATCAGCGCCGGCAACGCCGCCCTGCTGCTGCAGGCCACGGCCGCCATGATCGCCGCCGGCGTCGCGCTGTCGTGGCTGGCTGGCCCCGTGCTGCGGCCCACCTCGATCGGGCTGGCGTCCGCGGCGCAATGCGGCTACCGCTTCAACACCTACATCGGCCTGGCGCTGTCGGCCAGCATCGGCGGCGCGCAGGGGCAGACCATCATGGCGCTGATCATCGGCTTCGCCGTGCCCATGGCCAACGTGGTCGCGGTCTATGGCCTGGCGCGCCACAGCGGCGCCAACCTGCTGCGCGAGCTGGCGCGCAATCCGCTGGTGGTCTCGACGCTGGCCGGCCTGGCCTGCAACCTGGCGGGCCTGCAGCTGCCCGGTCCGGTCGACACGGTGCTGGCGCGGCTGGGCGCGGCGGCCATCGCCCTGGGCATCCTGTGCGTGGGCGCCAGCCTGGCCTGGGAAGGCGGCAAGGGCTATGGCGCGTTGATCGCCTGGATGCTGGCCGTGAAGCTGGCCGCGCTGCCGCTGGTGGCCTTGCTGGTGGCCCATCTGCTGGGCATGCCGCCGTTGGAATCGCGCATGCTGCTGCTGTTCGGCGCGCTGCCCACGGCATCGGCCGCCTATGTGCTGGCCATGCGCATGGGCGGCGACGGGCGCATGGTGGCCCTGCTGCTGTCGCTGGGCACGCTGGCCTCGGCGCTGACCATTCCGCTGTGGCTGATGCTGACGCAGTAATTGCGGTAAGCCCCTCCTGTGCTGGATCCGGTATGGATCAAACGGCGCGGTCCTATCGAACCAACGATCAGGCACATAAAGGCCGACGGCAAGCTCGGTAGGAACTGGGTGCGCTGGACGATGCGATCCACTCGGTACCGCACAGGACCGTCCACCAAATCCGCCTGCAACTACGCCGGCTACGGTTTTCTTGCACCTTGTTCCGGGCGCTCCTCTTGCCGGTGCTGCTACCGCCACTGCGGGCCTGGTAGCTATCACGCAACGGCCTACGGCTTGTCTTACTGTGATTGTTCAAGGCCGACGACGCATTCCGCTGCCGAGAAGTTCGATTGGCTCATCTGCTTACCTTCGGACAGCCATCTACTTGCTTGATCTCTAATTGTCTATTTTTCAGAGACATCTTGATTAACTTGGATTGTTTCGAGGCTTTCTCTGAGAAACCAGCATTACCGCATCACCCAACGATCCGATTGCTCATCAATACTCATAGCGCTTGCAAGGCAAAGCCGCTCAGCCGAACAATAAACGCTGAGACCTTTTTGGCCGAGACCAGGCGACCAACCAAGGCTCCTCCCGCAACAACCGAAACCCGTCACGGAGCATTGGGAATAATCTGATTTTTTCAGATAGGCCTTGTAAAGCGAAAAACTCCCAGTAAAAATAATAGCTCATATAGCGCCTAAACTCTCTGTGGCTTCAACACCCCCAAAATGAAAAATGGCTTATCACTTGCCACGGCAAGCGATGATTTCAAGGCCTTATAAACTCGCGCCACAAATCAGCCGCACCGCCCGCACAGAATCCAGCAAATTATTACCATCTTTCGCATAAACACAGAATTAGCGATCACCAGAAAATCTATTTTTATCGAATGTCAATACAGCGTTCCAAAAAACAAACACCACACCCCCTACCCGAAGTGGGTGACCAACCTCACCATCACCATAGACAAAATTCACAATCCTTATGAGATTTTATTTACAAACAGCCGAATGACTCTGAGCCCCCGCTTCCGGAGGACGAGCATATATAGGCAACACAAATAGAACAAAGCAAAAATAATCATAGACATAGAAATTTTGAATTTCACCCACACCACCTGACGAGCAGCACCCAATTTTCGAATATCAGGCAATCTGCCGTCATTCCATACTTAACCGCGTTTTTTATGGAGCCCGACTGCATGGCAAAGCGACACCTAGGCGTTGGGCCCAGCGATAATAGTGCCTGCTATGGACGCGTCAAATTGCATATATTTGGCGGCACCGATTTCCGCAACGGCGTGCTCATTGGCCTTCTCGCGCCCCTACTCTCTGAAAACCGCTCTGACCCGAGCATGGAGTTCGCATGAACTTCACGCGGCTTTTGGAGCAGAGAGTGCGCGAAAGCGCCAACCAACTTGGGTACAGATATCTTCAAAGTGACGTAGAGGAACGCTGCCTGACGTACGGTCAACTCGCGACCAACGCACATGATTTGGCTGCCATCATCAGAAAGCACATTTCGCCTGGTCAGCGTGTCGTGCTCCTGTACCCGGCCGGGCTCCAGTTCATTCAGGCCTTCTTTGCGTGCCTGTTGGCGAACGTGGTGGCAGTGCCCTTGCCCATCCCGAAACCCAACGATACAGCGCATCGGCTCGACCACGTCCTTAAAGATTGCGAGCCTGCAGCAATCTTCACCGAGACGGGTTTTCTCGGGCATATAAGCGCACTACTACCGGATGCATACCAAGGTGCCATTGCGGCCACCGACGGCAACTTCGACTGCGCCCGAATCGTTCAGTCCCTAGTTGTCTCCGAACCAGATGTCGCGGTTTTGCAATACACCTCCGGGAGTACGTCCAAACCGAAAGGTGTGGTGCTGTGCAACGCCAATATCTTTGCCAATTTGCGGCAAATTGAAGTGGCGTTCGGACATACATGTGAGAGTTCTGGCGTCATCTGGCTGCCTCACTATCACGACATGGGTCTGATTGGCGGGATATTGCAACCGCTATTTGCGGGCTTTCCAGTGACATTACTATCTCCCATTTCATTTATTCAGCGACCGCTACGATGGTTGCAGGCCATTCACAAGTACCGGGCGACTACCAGCGGAGGTCCTAACTTCGCCTACGACCTCTGCGTCAAGAAGGCCACGAGCCTCGAACCGCATATCGATTTGAGCTCTTGGGATCTTGCATTCAATGGGGCAGAACCCGTCAGGGCAAGCACGCTGAATGCCTTCAGTGCGGCCTTTGCACATGCGGGCTTCCGTCGCACGGCGTTTGTCCCTTGTTATGGCTTGGCGGAGGCGACATTAATTGTTTCCGCGGCGCGGAAAAATAGGGAACCTTTGATCATAGAGTCTTCCGACCCGCAGCTCACCACGCATGGCGTCAACGTGCTAGCGGGAGGGAAACTGGTTTCATGCGGCCCATCTACAAAAGGCGCACGCGTTGATATTTTGCGCACCGATTCCGAAGCGTGCTGCCTGGAAGGAGAAATCGGAGAAATATTCGTTGCCAGTCCAAGCGTTGCAAACGGATATTGGGGGAAGAGCGACCGGGCGTTCCGACCTGGCTCGCCTAACGGCGTACGCACAGGGGATCTCGGCTTCCAGTTGAATGGAGAGTTGTTTATCACCGGGCGACTAAGCGATCTGATCATCATCCACGGCAAGAATCTCTTCCCTGAGGATATCGAAGCGACCATGCGGAGTGCGGAGCCCATTCTTGCTCAGGAGGGCGCTGTCGCCTTCAGCGTGGCAGGCCCAGCGACCGAACAACTGGTGCTTGTGCAGGAGGTAAGTTCACGTTCCCTTCGCACGTTGAATCTCATCGCAATACGGGACGAGGTATCTCGCCTCGTGCTACAGCGCCACGGCATTGGCGTTGGCGCCTTCGTTCCCGTCAAAGCCGGAAGCCTAGCGCGTACCAGCAGCGGAAAAATCAGCCGCTTCGCATGCAAGCAGCTGTATGTGACGCAAAAGCTTATACCACTACCGATGTAGGCGATTCCCCCATTTATTCAATACCGACCGGAATCATGCAAAAGATCTTACTCATCAATCCTGCACTGGCACGGACGCAACAGCGGGTCGCCTTTTTGACGATGTTCGTTCCGGCGATCGGTGCGTGCGGCGCTGTCTATTGGGCGCTTACGCGCGGTGTAAGCACTACATCCCTGATCATGTTTGCGGTGCTGTATGCGCTGACGACCGCAGGACTCACGGTGGGCTTTCACCGACTATTTACTCATAAATCATTTAAGCCCACACCCGCCACGAAGGCGGTACTCGCAGTGCTTGGCATGATGGCCGCGCAAGGACCGGTGCTGTTTTGGGTGGCCAGCCATCGTCGGCACCATGCATTCAGCGATACCAAGCACGACTGTCATTCCCCATGCATGCACGGCGTCACCTTACCTGAGCGGATCAAGGGTCTTTGGCACGCACACTTCGGCTGGATGCTCAAGGGCGAAATAACCAATGTCCCGATGTTTGCCAAAGACCTATTGCAAGACCACGTCGTGACGACACTGAATCGCTACTACACCCTTTGGGTACTTTTGGGCCTGGCGATCCCGACTGCGGTAGGCGCCATCGCGCCTGGAGGGTGGACGGGCGCAATGGAGGGTCTGCTGTGGGCTGGGTTGTTTCGAATCTCATTCGTACATCAGATTACATGGGGCCTGAACTCCCTCAACCATGTGTTCGGATTCCGCCGCTATTCAACTGATGACAACAGCCGAAACATCGCTTGGCTTGCTCTCATCACCATGGGCGAGGGCTGGCACAACAATCACCATGCGTATCCTAGTTCGGCGAAGTTCGGGCACAAGTGGTGGGAGTTCGATCTAGGTTTCGCAGTGATCCGTACGCTACGCGTGCTGGGCTTATGCAATGACGTACAGCACCCAAATGCTGAAGCGCTAGCTCGTAAAAAAGCAGCTTCTTCATCTCACTGATCCAAGGAAAACGATGGCTATCCACGAAATACCGACGCCCCCAGCCACACCGCAGGCCACGCAAGCTGAAATCGAAGAATGGCTAGTGTCGTATATCGCCGAATTGCGCGGCATGAAGAAGGAGAAAATATCCCGAACCGCTGTACTGAGCAAATACGGCCTCGACTCCGCATCCGCCGTCACACTCAGCGGCGATCTCATGGACTGGTTGAAATGCGACATTGATCCCACCCTGCTTTACGAGCATCCCACAATCGAACAGGCAGCGGCGCATATCTTGGCCATGGGCAGGACGGTGACAAATGACTGAGGATCTTGCCGCCGTTCCCCACGACAAAGCCGAAGGTGGAGCATTTCCAGAGGCCATTCAGGCGCACTATGACGTCAGCAATGACTTCTATGCGCTATGGCTTGATTCGACGATGGCTTATTCATGTGCGCTTTGGGAGGCCGGCGATACCTTGAAGCAGGCTCAGCTGAGAAAGCTCGACTTTCACTTGACGCAAGCGCAGGCAACCAACAAAAGCAATCTGCTGGATGTGGGCTGTGGATGGGGAACCCTTCTCGACCGAGCCGTGACGCACTACAACGTCAAGAATGCAGTGGGCCTGACCCTAAGCCAGGCACAAGCTGATTGGGTCACGCATTCGAAGCGAGACTCCGTATCAGTGTTACTCGAAAGTTGGAGAGATCATCGACCCGCAACACCATACGATGCCATTGTGTCGATTGGCGCTTTCGAGCACTTTGCGAAGGTGGGACTTTCAAAAATTGCCAAGGCCGCCGCGTATCGGGACTTCTTCAGATGGTGCCACGACAACTCTACGGAAGACTGCGCCCTGTCTCTGCAAAGCATCGTCTATGAAAACTACGACGAGGACGATCCCAACCCATTCGTTGAAAATATCTTTCCCGAGTCGGAGCTGCCGCGCGTATCCGAGATTCTCGCGGCCTGCGAAGGACTGTTTGAAGTCGTCATGCTACGCAATGATCGCATGCACTATGCCAAGACCCTGCAATCTTGGTACGCCAACCTGCGCAAGAATCGCGAAGCGGCCATCGCGATGGTAGGTGAATCCATCTACAAAAAGTACGAGAAATACCTCGGCGTCTTCGTAGTGGGATTTCACACAGGGACTGTCAATCTCACGCGCCTCAAAGCGCGCAAGATCGCAAAGCCCATCATCGTTCGATAATGACCGCGCTACGACATTCCATGACCCGGCGATTGCGGGCCGGAGAGATCCACGTGTTCGTGATATGGCTGTCGTCGAGGCTACGCCCTGGCCCCCTCCTGTGCGGACTCTCTCGCGAAGAACAAAAGGCATCTCGCACGTTCCTGAATCATCAGACCAGGATCGAATACATCGTATCCCGGTTTTGCATGCGATTGCTGGCGTCCAAGTATCTCGGCATAGGCAGATTCGAAATCGCACTGCGTAAGACGGCGATGGGGCGGCCGCTGCTCGTGAGTTTGCGTGATGCAGGCGCTTGCCATCTCAATATCAGCCTGTCCCATTGTGTTCGTGGCATAGCAATTGCCTTCGCACACAGGACGCGCATCGGCGTAGATCTAGAGATGCATCGTCCCACCGAGACTGTAGCGCGCTGGCTGGTCGGCGCGGAGCGAACCCTTGCGGAGCCTCGGCAGATATTGGATTGCTGGACACGCAAGGAAGCCCTTCTCAAAGGGCTCGGCCTGGGATTGTTTGGTCTTGCCAGCGCTCCATCCCTTGAAAATCGAACTAATGTCGTTGCCGCAGGCATCGCTATCTGGACGGTGAACTCGCTTTCCGTAGCATCAGATTGCTCGCTCGCTTGCGCGGCCGAGAAAGCGCAGAGCCGAATGCGCCTTTTTATCTTCAGATCATGTACGAGCATTTATCGGAGCTTTTAATGCAACTAAAGTTATTCCGCCTACTATTCAGGCTGCTCAACGCAATTTCCTCTGCCGTGGCAAGTCGTTTGGCTGTTGCAGTGTTTTATTCTCCGAGACGGTTTCCAGCAGCCAATTGGGAAAATACAGGCCTCGCCCTAGGCAAGGGCGAAACGCTGCACTTTGACGGCGAGAAACTCGCCGCAACCGTGTGGGGGAATGAAGGCCCTGCAGTTCTGCTCGTCCATGGCTGGCAAGGGCGCCGGAGTCAACTGGTCAAGATAGCCGTGGACTTAGCCGAAAAGGGATATCGCGTCATTACCTTCGATGGGCCGGCACACGGATCGTCAGCCAAAAAACGTACAACGCTAGTAGAGTTTTCCGAAGCCGTAGCGCATGCGGACAGGCAGTTTGGTCCGCTGCACGGGATTGTCGGCCACTCCTTCGGCGCGGCGGCCGTCGCCATTGCCATGCGTAAAGGTGTGAGTGTCGAACGTGCCGTACTGATTTCATGCCCGTTCTCATTGCGCCACGTGGTAAGCGGTTTCGCGAAGATTATCGGCCTGCCGTCAAAGTCGCACGAGAAAATGTATCCCTTGATGGAAACGCTACATCGGTGCCCTGAAAGCGAGCTGTCCTTCGAGACCATCGGGCCTGATTTAAAGACACCATGCCTTCTAATTCACGATGCATCTGACAAGTACATCCCTCTGAAGGATGGCGAGAGGGTTGCCCTTGCCATTGACGGCGCTCAGATCGTTCGCACCAAGGGCTTGGGCCATATGCGCATCTTGCAGGATGATGGTGTGGTGGCGTGCGTTTCGCAATTCGTTTGCGCGCCAACGAAGCAGCTGTGGGTAACAACATGAACATTACTGTCTTTACGCCAGCGGGCGGACTCTACCCGCTCCTGGGGGTTCTATTGTTTTGCGCTGGAACAGTGCTTGGCGTCCCACACGGCCTGACGAAGCGCGGCGGCAATGCGAAGAGAACCGAGCTGTGGCGCGTTGCCCACCTTTCGACCTGTGTCGGGGGGATTTCGCTGATCGCACTGTCGACGGCACTGGACAGGCTGCTTGGAGCCAATGCGACCTACACTCTAGCGCCATTCAGCATGGCAGCCTATTGCTTCTTTCTTGCCTGCACGCTCAGCGGCTGGCTAAACAAGGCGTGGGACGACGATCGCACCCAAACCAGCGTTGCCCTGATCTATAGCTTGCAGATTCTTGCCTCAGCGCTATCGGTAATTGCGGTCGGCGCGTTCTTGCTGACTTTATTTTGGAAAATTGTCTCATGACCGCCACCGCATTCGATCAGGGAGAAGTGGTTGTCCTACGTGGCCAAGCTTATCTGCGACGCCTGGCTTACTTCATGGTGACGACCGTCCTAGTGGTAGTGGGATCAATGATTGCGGTGCAGCAGCTGATTCTCGCGCCCTTGGACGCCTTATATGTTCTGCCGGTTGCCTTCGTCGCGACGGCACTCGGTGCCAATACCGGCTACCACATGTACTTTACGCACAGGGCGTTTACAACACATCGATTCTTCAGAGGGACTCTCGCACTCTTGGGCACGCTTCTGTGTCAGGACTCAGTAATTCAATGGGTGGCAAACCACAAGCGGCATCACCGGCATGTTGATCTCGCGAATAAAGACCCACACACCCCTTGGCAATTCGGCGACAACCGGTTTCTGGTACTGACCATTGGATTGTGGTGGGCATCCATGGGGTGGAAATTTGATCGGACCCTCACATCAAAGAAGTTCTACGCCGGTCAGTTGCTCAATGAGCCAATGCTTAGATGGTTCGACAAGCATTTCGTCACGATTTCCTTCGCTGGTTTCGCAATCCCGTTTTCTTTTGGATTTGCAATTGGAGGCCTTGAATTGGGAACAAGATGGTTTGCCTATTTCGGTGCTTTTCGGGTGTTCGTTGGTTACTTTTTCACTGAACTTGTGGTCAATGGGCTGTGCCACTGCGTGGGATCGTCCAAGTTCCGGACTAAAGGAAGATCAACCAATTTGGTTTTCATGTCGCCCTTAACGCTCGGTGCAACACTACATCACAATCACCATGCATTTCCGCGAATTCTGTCCCCTGCCGTAGATAAGGAACTTGACCCGATGAAATTGCTCTATCAGGCTCTGGAAAAACTGGGCATTATTACCATGGCGCCCGGCCCGTCATCTCACGAAATAGAAAAAAAACGCACTCACGTTATTGACTCGGCGTGATTTATTTTACTTTTCGAATCCTGATGAATCAAAAAATGAGTGTCATGGAAAAAGAAGACGCTCGTCATCTCCATCCACCTCCTTGCTGTGGATATCGTCGCCAACTCTGGGATGATGCTTCGCATATCGCCGCCCGAGCACTCTTTGACCACGTCTAGGCGCAAGCCCAGCGATACCCCGCCATAGGCTACGTCGATGAGACTCACCCGCTCACATGTGTCCACCGCCTGCCTGTGCAGACAGGCGGTGGGGAAAAGACCTTAAAAGGGTTGGGCCTCAAGACTTCTTGGCGTTGGTCATGTCGGCCGGGACCACCCACTGGGCGAACTGTTCCTCGTTGAGGTAGCCCAGCGCCAGCGCCGACTCCTTCAGCGACAGCCCTTCCTTGTGCGCCTTCTTGGCGATCTGCGCGGCCTTGTCGTAGCCGATGTGCGGGTTCAGCGCGGTCACCAGCATCAGCGAGCGGTCGACCAGTTCGGCGATGCGCGCGTGGTTGGGCTCGATGCCCTGGGCGCAGTGCTGGTCGAAGCTGGCCATGCCGTCGGTCAAGAGGCGCACCGACTGCAGGAAGTTGTGGATGACCAGGGGCTTGAAGACGTTGAGCTCGAAGTTGCCGCTGGCGCCGCCGATGTTGATGGCGACGTCGTTGCCCAGCACCTGCGCGGCCAGCATGGTCACGGCTTCACACTGCGTCGGATTGACCTTGCCCGGCATGATGGAGCTGCCCGGCTCGTTCTCGGGAATGCTGATCTCGCCCAGGCCGGAGCGCGGACCGCTGGCCAGCCAGCGCACGTCGTTGGCGATCTTCATCAGGCCGGCGGCCAGCGACTTCAGCGCGCCGTGCGCGAACAGCAGCGCTTCGTGCGAGGCCAGGGCCTGGAACTTGTTGGGCGCCGACACGAAGGCCGTGCCGGTGGCGTGCGCCAGGTCTGCGGAAACCTTGGCGCTGAACTGCGGATGCGCGTTCAGGCCCGTGCCCACGGCGGTGCCGCCGATGGCGAGCTGGTGCAGGCCCGGCAGCGTGGCGCGGATCTGCTGCTCGGCCAGGTCCAGCTGGGCCACGTAGCCCGAGATTTCCTGGCCCAGCGTCAGCGGCGTGGCGTCCTGCAGATGGGTACGGCCGATCTTGACGATGTCGTAGAACTCGGCGCTCTTGGCGGCCAGCGTGGCGCGCAAGGCCTTCAGCGACGGCAGCAGGTGGTGCTCGACCTGGACGGCGGCGGCCACGTGCATGGCGGTGGGGAAGGTGTCGTTGGACGACTGGCCGCGATTGACGTGGTCGTTCGGGTGGACCTTGCGCGCTTCGCCGCGCTCGCCGCCCAGCAGCTCGGAGGCGCGGTTGGCCAGCACCTCGTTCATGTTCATGTTGCTCTGCGTGCCCGAGCCGGTCTGCCACACGGACAGCGGGAACTCGTCAGGCCACTTGCCGGCGATCACTTCGTCGGCAGCGCGCGAGATGGCATCGGCGATCTTCGGATCCAGCTCGCCCAGGTCGGCGTTCACCTTGGCGGCGGCGCGCTTGAGCTGCGCCATCGCGGTGACCAGCGGCGCGGGCATCTTCTCGGTCGAGATCGCGAAGAAATGCAGCGAGCGCTGGGTCTGGGCGCCCCACAGGTGGTCCTGGGGGACCTCGATGGGGCCGAAGGTATCTTTTTCGATGCGGGTCTTCATGGCGCGTACAGCTCCGTAGCGGCGTCGTTCGCGGGCGGATTTGCCCCGACGCATTTGAGAATAGCAATCAATTATGGATAACGTTATAGGTTAGCAGAAACCCGCATTCCTATAATCGCTGACATTCGATATATCCCTGTACCGCTTTTTACCACCACTGGCCCCGTCCCATGTCCGCGCCCAAGCCTGTCCCCCTGAGCAGCCTGACCCTGCACCTGCCCGACGAAGCCGCCACGGAATCGCTGGCGCGGCAGCTCGCGCCGCTGGTTTCCGGCCAGTCCGGCGCTCCGGCGGGCGGCGCCATCCACCTGCAGGGCGACCTGGGCGCGGGCAAGACCGCCTTCACCCGGGCGCTGTTGCGCGAATGCGGCATCAAGGGCCGTATCAAAAGCCCAAGCTACGCGCTGCTTGAATCCTATAAAGTTTCTAACTTATACTTCTATCACCTTGATTTTTATAGATTTAGTGATTCGCGCGAATGGTTGGACGCAGGATTCCGGGATTTACTGCGTGACGATGCGGTCGTTTTGATCGAATGGCCGGAGCGGGCAGAGGGTCTTTTGCCCCCGCCCGACCTGCAGATTTCCCTCGCCTACGCCGGCGAAGGACGCGACGCCAGCCTGACCGCGTACACCGCCCGAGGACAAACATGGTTGAACGCGATTGTCCCCCCGCCCCCAGCGCCCTGCCCAGGGCAGGCGCCGCCCGACGCCGCCTGACCAGCGTCGCCGCCGCGCTGCTCGTCCTCCCCGTATTGCCGCGCCTGGCCCAGGCCGCCACCATCCTCGCGGTGCGCACCTGGCCGGCCGACGAATACACCCGCGTCACGCTGGAACTGGACAGCGAGCTCAAGGCGGAACAGTTCACGCTGGAAAATCCCCACCGCCTGGTGGTCGACATCGAGGGCCTGACCATCAATGCGGCCCTCAATGACCTGGTATCCAAGGTCCGGCCCGGCGATCCCTATATCCAGAGCCTGCGCGTGGCGCAGAACCGGCCGAACGTGGTGCGGCTGGTGTTCGACCTGAAACAGGCCGTGGCGCCGCAGGTGTTCACGCTCAAGCCCGTTGCCGACTATCAATACCGCCTGGTGCTGGACCTGTATCCCAAGGTCGCGCAGGATCCGCTGATCGCCGTCATCAACAAGCAGGGCGGCCCCGACGTCGACGATCCGCTGGCCCGCATCCTGGAAGACATCCAGCGCAACCCGGGCAGCAAGAACAACCCGCCGCCCGAGCCGCCGCTGGCGCGCGGCCAGCAGCCCGCCGCGCCGATCCCGACGCCCAAGCCGCCGCCCGTCTCCGCCGGCCGAGGCAAGCAGCGCATGCTCACCATCGCGCTGGATCCCGGCCACGGCGGCGAGGATCCGGGCGCGATCGGCAGCAGCGGCCTGCGCGAGAAAGACGTGGTGCTGCGCATCGCGCGCCGGCTCAAGACGCTGATCGACAGCCAGCCGAACATGCGCGCCTACCTGACGCGCGACGACGACTACTTCGTGCCGCTGCACGTGCGCGTGCAGAAGGCGCGCCGCGCGCACGCCGACCTGTTCGTGTCCATCCACGCCGACGCCTGGATCAAGCCGTCCGCCAACGGTTCGTCGGTGTTCGCGCTGTCGCAGCGCGGCGCCACCAGCGCGCAGGCGCGCTGGATGGCCGACAAGGAAAACGCGGCCGACCTGATCGGCGGCGTGAACCTGGGCAGCCATGACCGCCAGGTCGCCAAGGTGCTGCTGGACCTGTCCACCACCGCGCAGATCAACGACTCGCTCAAGGTCGGCAATTCCTTCCTGGACGAGATCAAGAAGATCAACCGGCTGCACAAGAACAGCGTCGAACAGGCCGGCTTCGCCGTGCTCAAGGCGCCAGACATTCCGTCCATCCTGGTCGAAACGGCCTTCATCAGCAATCCGCAGGAAGAAGCGCTGCTGCGCAGCGCCTCGCACCAGGACAAGCTGGCGCAGGCCATGATGACGGGGATCCAGCGCTACTTCACCGCGAACCCTCCGCTGGCAAGGCTGGGCGATGTGAGCTGACCGGAACGTCCAATTCCCGCGTCCTGAAAAGAAAAGGGCCATGCGCTGACTGCGCATGGCCCTTTTCTCTTGCGCGGCGCGTCTATTGGCGGCGCGAACGGATCAGCTTGAACAGGCCCGCGCCGACCACCGGCACGATGGCGGCGGCCAGGCCCAGCAGCACGATGGTGTTCAGGTGGTCCTTGATGAACGGGATGTTGCCGAAGAAGTAGCCGGCCGCCACCAGGCCCACCACCCAGGCCAGCGCGCCGGCGATGTTGAACAGCTGGAAACGCCCGAACGGCATCTCGGCCACACCGGCCACGAAGGGGGCGAAGGTCCGCACCACGGGAATGAAGCGCGACAGCACGATGGTCTTGCCGCCGTGCTTTTCATAGAAGGCATGCGTGCGCATCAGCGCGCCCCGGTCCAGGAAGCGCAGGTTCATCGAGAACACGCGCGGTCCGATGTAGCGGCCGATCGTGTAATTCAACGTGTTGCCCGTCACCGCCGCGATCAGCAGCAACACCGACAACATGACCGGATCGATCTTGCCCGTCGCGCCAAGCGCCCCGGCGATGAAGAGCAGCGAGTCGCCGGGCAGGAAGGGCAGCACCACCAGTCCGGTCTCGGCGAACACGATCAGGAACAGCACCGGGTACACCCAGGTGCCGTACTGATCGACCCAGACGCTCAAGGTCTGGTCGATGTGCAGCACCATATTGAAAAAATCCAGCATCGACGCCATCCTGCCATGCGGTAGTGAAATCCGTCCCCGACTATAGCCCAGGCGGTCCTGAGGCTAAAATCGTCACCATGGCCACCCCCGATACCCACTCCCCGACCGACCGCCGATCCATCCTCGCGCTGCCCGACCTGCTGATCAGCCAGATCGCGGCCGGCGAGGTCATCGAGCGGCCGGCGTCCGTGCTCAAGGAAGTGCTGGAGAACGCGATCGACGCCGGCGGACGCGCCATCGAGGTCCGGCTGGAAGGCGGCGGCATCCGCCGCATCGCCGTGACCGACGACGGCGGCGGCATCCCGCCCGAGGAACTGCCGCTGGCGCTGGCGCGCCACGCCACCAGCAAGATCCGCTCGCTGACCGAACTGGAATCGGTGGCGTCGATGGGATTCCGCGGCGAGGCGCTGGCCTCGATCGCCTCGGTGGCGCAGGTGTCCATCATCTCGCGCACGCGCGACGGCGAGCACGCCTGGCAGATCGACGGCGGCAGCCTGCAGGTCAGCCCCGCCTCGGGTCCGCCCGGCACCACCGTGGACGTGCGCCAGCTGTTCGACGCGGTGCCCGCGCGCCGCAAGTTCCTGCGCTCGGAAGCCACCGAATTCGGGCATTGCGTGGACGCGATGGAACGCATCGCGCTGGCGCATCCGCACATCGCGTTCCGCCTGTTCCACCACGACCGCGCGCAGCGCCAATGGCTGCCCGCCGATCCGCCGCAGCGCATCCGCGACGTGCTGGGCGCGGAGTTCGCCGAGCACGGCCTGCTGCTGTCGCACGCCGTCGGCACCGTGAGCCTGGCCGGCATGATCACCCGCCCGACCGCGGCCCGCGCGCGCGCAGACCGGCAATACCTGTACGTCAACGGCCGCTTCGTGCGCGACCGCACGGTCAGCCACGCGCTGCGCGCCGCCTACGCCGACGTGCTGCACGGCGACCGCCAGCCGGCCTATGTGCTGTTCCTGGACATCGATCCCGCCGCGGTAGACGTCAACGTCCATCCCGCCAAGCATGAGGTGCGCTTCCGTGACAGCGGCGCCGTGCACCGCTTCGTCTCGCACGCGGTCGGCCAGACGCTGGCACAGACCGGCGGCGCGTCCGCCGTCACGCCCGAGGCCCATGACGCGGAACCCGGCGCGCTGCCGGCGCAGAACGCCGGCGCAAGCGCCACGGACACGGACGGCGCAGGGGATGCATCCGCCTCGCCGAACGCGAATGCCGCCCGGACCGCGTGGCAATCGCCCGCCTCGGGCGCGTCCGAAGCCGGCACGCCCGAAGCCGGCATGCCCGCATCTGGCCACGCCTCGCAGAGCGGCGCGCAGCCGTCCTCCGCGCGCCCCGGCTACACCAGCAACGGCCACGCCGCGCCCTACGGCCTGCGCCCCTCGCCCGCGCCGCAGCGGCCGCATACGCAGGTGCCGTTCCGCCTGCACGCCGAACCCGCCGGCATTCCGGCGGCCGACTGGCAGTCGCTGTACCGCCCGCTGAACGAAGAGGCCGCGCCGCGCGCGACGCCGCTGCGCGACTCGGCCGTTCTGCCCGCCGACGAGGAACACCCGCTGGGCATGGCCCTGGCCCAGGTCCACGGCATCTACATCCTGGCGCAGAACAAGCGCGGCATGGTGCTGGTGGACATGCACGCGGCCCATGAGCGCGTGGTCTACGAACAGCTCAAGCAGGCGCTGGACGCGCGCAGCCTGCCGCGCCAGGACCTGCTGGTGCCGGTGGTGTTCCACGCCCAGGAAAAGGACGTGGCCATCGCCGAGGAATTCGAGGAACAGCTCGCCGAGCTGGGCTTCGAGCTGCGCCCGTCCGGCCCCACCTCGATCGCGGTGCGCTCGGTGCCCGCCATGCTGGCGCGCGGCGACATCGAGACGCTGGCCCGCGCCGTGCTGCGCGACCTGGGCGGCGTGGGCGTGTCGCGCCTATTGACCGAACAGCGCAACGAGCTGCTGTCCACCATGGCCTGCCACGGCTCGGTGCGCGCCAACCGCAAGCTCACCATCGAGGAGATGAACGGGCTGCTGCGGCAGATGGAAGCCACCGAACGCGCGGACCAGTGCAACCATGGCCGCCCCACCTGGGTGCAATGGTCGGTGTCCGACCTGGACAAGCTCTTCCTGCGCGGACAATAACCTTGCCTTCTGCTTCCGCATCCGGCCTGCCGCCGGTCATCTGCCTGGCCGGCCCGACCGCGGCCGGCAAGAGCGCGTCCACGCTGGCGCTGGCCGAGCGCTGGCCGATGGAGATCGTCAACGTCGATTCGGCCACGATCTACCGCGGCATGGACATCGGCACCGCCAAGCCCTCGCCCGCCGAGCAGGCGCGCGTGCCGCAGCACCTGCTGGACATCCTGGACCCCGCTCAGTCGTACTCGGCGGCCGAATTCCGCGCCGACGCGCTGCGCCTGATCGACGAGATCCGCGCGCGCGGCCGCGTGCCGCTGCTGGCCGGCGGCACCATGATGTACTACAAGGCGCTGCGCGACGGGCTGGACGACCTGCCGCAGGCCGACCCGGCGCTGCGCGCCGAGCTGGAAGCGCGCGCCGCCCGCGAAGGCTGGCCGGCGCTGCATGCCGAACTGGCCACGCTGGACCCCGTCACCGCAGCGCGGCTGGCGCCCAACGACAGCCAGCGGATCCAGCGCGCGCTGGAAATCTGCCGCCTGTCCGGCCAGCCCATGTCCGCGCTGCTGCTGCGCGCGCAGCGCAAGCCGGACGAGGGCGCCAACCGCTACCTGACCATCAGCCTGGAACCCTCGGACCGCGCCGCGCTGCACGCGCGCATCGAACAGCGCTTCGACGCCATGCTGGCGCAGGGCCTGATCGACGAAGTGCGCGCCCTGCGCGCGCGCGGCGACCTGCATCCCGGCCTGCCCTCGGTGCGCTGCGTGGGCTACCGCCAGATCTGGGCGCACCTGGACGGCGAGATCGACCTGGCCGGCGCGCGCGAGCAAGGCATCGCCGCCACGCGTCAGCTGGCCAAGCGCCAGATCACCTGGCTGCGGGCGCAGCCTGAGCGTGTCATCGTCGATTGCCTGGCACGGGACGCGGTGGCGCGCACGATAGACGCGGTGGCCGCCGCGCTGGCTAGCGGTGCCTAGGATCAGTATTGTGTAATGAGTCGGCCGCAGCGCGACCGGCTACCAGCATTGGACTGCCAAGAGATCGTCACTCGCCTTTTCAGGTGAGAGAAGACGCACTCATAAGCCCATATAAAGCAGCAATCTCTCCGCCAGATAAATACATAAATTGCCAAAATCCACTGGTAGAGTCGTGTTGGCGAATAAACCCGTCAAGACACACCAAGACGATCAGCCCAACCATGCACTTGGCAACCAATCACAAGGCTGGAGGAATTATTCATGTTGGCACCTGACAAGATCGACACACTCATCCAGAAATTGGAGGCCATGGCACAAGACCGCCCTGCCGTGGCGCCAGAAAAGAGCGCCTTAGTGCGCAGATTTGAACGTTGGGGCTTGAGAATTTATTTAGGAGCTACTTTTCTCATAGTGATACTTGGAGTTCTTTACAGATACTCCTTCCCTGACGGCGAAAACACACAGACTGTGGGCCTTATCCTCTCGGTTGTCTTGATAATAGTGAGCCTGCTCTACCTTGCAACGTTCATGGCTGTCGGTATGCAACTATTCTGGCGAAACAAACAACGAATAGCGGACGGAGCACTTCCACTATCCAGCGAGGATGCTATACGAGACGCCGATCACATCAAGACACTATGTAGCTATCCAAAGCCACTACTTGAATATGCACTCCTGCATAGCCGTCATCGTTGGGGAATTACGGAACGACGCACTACGCTACTCGCAGGCGAACTGCGGAAACTCGGACTTTTTCCCGCATTTATCGCGGTATCAGTCTCAGCACAAAAACTCCTTGAGAGCAATAGCAATACCTGGCTGTGGATGCCCACTATTTTGACAGGGTCCTTCATTCTTATCTTGTTTCATATAGCGATTTCCAGTGAACGACGAGCATACGTGCAAGAGCTAATGGAATACGCCATCAAACAGGCAAAAAACGATGAAAACACCTCTCCGCCACCAGCCGACGCGCGATATCAAGAAGTTGGTGCGATAGAGCCAATGATCAAACCTGCCGGTTAGACTGGCCTGCATGACAAGAGCATAAAAAAACCCGCCAAGGCGGGTTTTTTCTCGAGGAAAAAGAACCAATGCTCAGACCACGAAGGTCTGCGCCATGCCGTCCTGCTGCTCGACGATCTCGCCGATGCGGTTGACGGTCTCGCCCTGCTCGCGCAGGGTCGCGGCGATGGCGTCGGCCTGGGCGGCATCGACCACCAGCACCATGCCGATGCCGCAGTTGAAGACGCGGTGCATTTCGGTGTCTTCCACGCCGCCCTGCTGCTGCAGCCACTGGAACAGCTTGGGCATTTCCCAGCCGTCGCGGTGCAGCTTGGCCGACAGGCCGGGCTGCAGGATGCGCGGCACGTTGTCCAGCAAGCCGCCGCCGGTGATGTGGGCCAGGCCCTTGATGGCGGTGCCGTGCTTGGCCAGCGCGGCCAGCACCTGCTTGACGTAGATGCGGGTGGGAGCCATGACCACGTCGACCAGCGGCTGGCCATGGAAGTCCTGATCGGGGCGGGCGTTGGCGCGCTCGAGGATCTTGCGGACCAGCGAATAGCCGTTGGAGTGCGCGCCGCTGGACGCCAGGCCCAGCACCACGTCGCCGGTCTTGATCGACTTGCCGTCGATGATGGCCGACTTTTCCACCGCGCCCACCGCGAAGCCGGCCAGGTCGTATTCGCCGTCCGGGTACATGCCGGGCATTTCGGCGGTCTCGCCGCCGATCAGCGCGCATCCCGACAGCTCGCAACCCTTGGCGATGCCGCCCACCACGGACGCCGCCGTATCCACGGACAGCTTGCCGCAGGCGAAGTAGTCCAGGAAGAACAGCGGCTCGGCGCCCTGCACCAGGATGTCGTTGACGCTCATGGCGACCAGGTCGATGCCCACGGTGTCGTGACGGTTCCACTCGAACGCCAGGCGCAGCTTGGTGCCCACGCCGTCGGTGCCCGACACCAGCACCGGCTCCTTGAACTGCTTCGGCACTTCGAACAGGGCGCCAAAGCCGCCGATACCGGCCAGGACCCCGGGACGCATGGTGCGGGCCGCGAGCGGCTTGATACGGTCGACCAGGGCGTCGCCCGCATCGATATCGACGCCAGCGTCGCGGTAGGTCAGGGGAGCGGAGGGTTGATTCGTCATGAGAAATGCCGTGGGATATGTAACAATTGCTGGGAATTGGGGTGGGTTGCCCGGCATTTTACGACGCCGCGGCCCGAAGCTGGCCACAAGCCGGCGCCGACACCCCCCAAAGCCCCCGGAATCCGCCGGGAGCCAGGGCCTGAACGGCGGACTGGCGCGACACCGCCCCTCAGGTGGTTTAAAGTGTAGGGTTGGCCGATATCGGTTTTGGCCAGCCGTTTTGGTCAACCGATTGACCCGATTCTTGACCCATTCTGTTTGACCTGATTTTTACTGCGGGAATCCGTTGCCGGATCCTGCCGCCAGCGTGGCCTGGCGGCGTCGGCGACGGGCCTGGCGACACGGCGCGCGGCCTGGCCGCAACCGGGCAGCCCGCGCGAGTCCCGTGGCGCGGATCCGGATGTCCGGACCGCTCCGCAAGCAAGCCTGATTGAATAGCTTCCCATGAACCGCCAGCTGCTGCTCGACGTTCTTCCTGCGCCAGCGCCTTCGCTGAACAATTTCATCGCCGGCCCCAACGGGGAAGCGCTCGCGGCGGTGCGCACGCTCGCCCCCGGCCGGGCGCTCTACATATGGGGCTCGGCCGGCTGCGGCCGCAGCCATCTGCTGCGCGCGCTCACCGCGCGCCCCGACGCCGTCTACATCCACGCCGCCAACGGCGAGAACATGCTGCGCGTGCTGGCCGGCGCCGATTCCAAGTCGCCGATGCCGAAGTTCGTGGCGGTGGACGACGTGCACCGCATGGACGACAACCGGCAGGCCGGCCTGTTCGCCCTGTACAACCGCTGGCGCGAATCCGCCGCCACCGGCCGCGCCTTCGCGCTGGCCGTGGCAGGCGACCGCGCCCCGCTGTCCATGCCGCTGCGCGAGGACCTGCGCACCCGCCTGGGCTGGGACCTGGTGTTCCGCCTGGATCCGCTGTCCGACGCCGACAAGCTGGCCGCCCTGTCCGCCCAGGCTGCCGAGCGCGGCATGCACCTGGCGCCCGAGATCATCAACTGGATGCTGACGCACCACGAGCGCGACATCCGCAAGCTGGCAGCGCTGATCGACGCGCTGGACCGCTATTCCCTGGCCAACGGCCGCCCCATCACCCTGCCCCTGCTGCGCGCCATGCTCGCGGACCCCGACTCGCAACCCAAATGACCTCCCCACGTCTCGCCCTGTTCGACCTGGACCACACCCTGTTGCCGCTGGACAGCGACTATCAATGGGCCGACTACCTGGCGCGCACCGGCCGCGCCGGCGATCCGGACGAGGCCCGGCGCCGCAACGACGAGCTGATGGAGCGCTACAACCGTGGCGAGCTGACCGCCGAGCAGGCGGCCGAATTCATGCTGGGCCTGTTGGCCGCGCATCCGCCTTATGAGCTGGCCGCCTGGCACGAGGCCTTCATGGCGGAAGTAATCCGCCCGTCGATCACGCCCGCCGCGCGCGCGCTGGTCGACGAGCACCTGCAGGCCGGCGACCTGTGCGCGGTGGTCACGGCCACCAACGGCTTCGTCACCGCCCCCATCGCCCGCGCCTTCGGCATCCCCCACCTGATCGCCACCGACGCCGAATACCGCCACGGCCGCTACACCGGCCGCATCCACGGCACGCCCAGCTTCAAGGAAGGCAAGGTGGTGCGCGTGGACCAATGGCTGGCCGGCATGGGCACGGCGCTTACGGATTTCCCCGAATCGTTTTTCTATAGCGATTCGGTCAATGATGTGCCCTTGCTCGAAAAGGTGAGCCAGCCGGTCGCCGCCAACCCCAGCCCCGCCCTGCGCAAGATCGCCCAGGAACGCGGCTGGCGCGTGATCGATCTGTTCGATCACATGGAAGACTCCAAGTCCTGAACCCTGATGATTACCGAAACCATAAAAAAATTCGTCGGCCGCCTGTTCGCGCCCGCTAATCGCGGACCGCTGCGCATCGCCCGCGACAAGCACGGCATCGACCGCCGCAACGTCTCGCGCCATGCCATCAAGGTCTGCGAGGTGCTGCGCCAGCACGGCTATGACGCGTATATCGTCGGCGGCGCCGTGCGCGACCTGATCGTCGGGCTGGAGCCCAAGGACTTCGACGTGGCCACCAACGCCACGCCCGAGCAGATCCGCCCGCTGTTCCGCCGCGCCCGCATCATCGGCCGCCGCTTCCAGCTGGTGCACGTGGTGTTCGGCCAGGAGATCATCGAGACCTCCACCTTCCGCGCTCCCGCCTCGGAAGACCAGGAAACCGACGAGCATGGCCGCATCCTGCGCGACAACGTGTTCGGCTCGCAGGCCGAGGACGCGGCGCGCCGCGACTTCACCATGAACGCGCTCTACTACGATCCGCACACCGAGGAAGTCATCGACTACCACCACGGCGTGTCCGACCTGAAGAAGCGCCAGATCCGCATGATCGGCGACCCGGCCAAGCGCTACCGCGAAGACCCGGTGCGCATGCTGCGCGCGGTGCGCTTCGCCGCCAAGCTCAACGGCACCATCGACCCGGCCACGCGCCAGCCCATCGGCACCATGGCGGACCTGATCGAGAACGTGCCGGCCTCGCGCCTGTTCGACGAAATGCTCAAGCTGCTGACCTGCGGCCATGCCATGGACTGCCTGCGCCAGCTGCGCGCCGACGGCCTGCACAAGGGCCTGCTGCCGCTGCTGGACGTGGTGCTGGAACAGCCCGGCGGCGAACACTTCGTGGAGCTGGCGCTGGAGCGCACCGACGCCCGCGTGCGCGCCGGCAAGACCATCAGCCCCAGCTTCCTGTTCGCCGCGCTGTTGTGGCAACAGGTCGAGGTGCGCTGGAAGCAGCTGCGCGCCCAGGGCGAGCACACTATCCCGGCGCTGTCGCAAGCCGCCGACTCGGTGCTCGACGAGCAGACCGAAAAGCTGGCCATCCAGCGCCGCTTCTCGTCGGACATGCGCGAGATCTGGTTCATGCAGCCGCGCTTCGAGCGCCGCATGGGCAAGACCATCTACCGCATGATCGAGCAGCCGCGCTTCCGCGCCGCCTGCGATTTCCTGCAGCTGCGCGCCGCCGCCGGCGAATTCGACAGCGTGCTGGCGCAATGGTGGATGGACCTGGCCAATGCCGACGACGACCTGCGCGGCGAGATGATCGAGGAAGTGTCGCGCCTGCCGCGCGATCCCGCCGATGCCCCGGCACCGACCTCGGCCAACCGTCGCCGCCGCCGTCCCCGCCGCTCGCCGCGCGGCGGCTCGGCGTCGGAGTAAGCGATGAGCGCGGATCGCGTGCGCGCCTATATCGCGCTGGGTGCCAACCTGGGCGACAGCGCGGCCACCCTCAAGACGGTGCTGGACGAACTGCGCCAGACGCCCGGCATCGCCGCCGTGACCGCCTCGCGCTTCTACCGCACCGCTCCGGTCGAGGCCACCGGCCCCGACTTCGTCAACGCCGCCGCGGCGCTGGACACCACGCTGACGCCGCTGGAACTACTGGACGCGCTGCAGGCCCTGGAACTGCGCCACGGCCGCGAGCGCCCCTACAAGAACGCGCCGCGCACGCTGGACCTGGACATGCTGCTCCACGGCGACCAGTCCCTCGAAGACCCGCGCCTGGTCCTGCCGCATCCCCGCATGCATCTGCGCGCTTTCGTGCTGCGTCCGCTGCTGGACCTGTTCCCCGACTTGCGCGTCGCCGGCCGCCCGGCCGCCGACTGGCTGGCCGACATCCACGACCAGCCCATCTCCCCGCTGTAAAGGCGCCGCGAGGCAGCCGCCTCCCCGTCCCGACATCCAGGCCAGGCACAACGCCCGGCCCCACACCGGCCTCCCCGAATCGAGGCCGCACGGTGCCGGCTCGGCCGGCCCGTAGCGGCGCCCCGTTGTAGCGGGAGGCGCGCAGCGCTCGGGGGGACCCTCTATTTGAATTCCATCATCGCGCGTTCAACATCTTCCACGCCGGGCAGCCCCGCCTCGTTGCCCAGATGCTGGATCTTGTGCGCCGACGCCGCGCGGGCAAACGTGAAGTGCTCCGACCACGGCAGTTCCGGACGATTCAGGTACGACCAGACATAGGCGCCGTGAAACACGTCGCCCGCGCCCGAGGTGTCCACGATGCGTTCGGCCGGCACATCCAGTGAAGCCAGTTCGCGGATCTTGCCGTCCTCGCCATACCAGAGCATGCCGCGCTCGCCCAGCGTGACCGCGCCCACGCGGCAACCCCGGGCCTGCAGGAATTCCAGCAGGCCTTCCGGCGGCAACCCCATCTGCTCGCACATGCGCTCGGCGCATACGGCCACGTCGATGTAGCGCAACAACTCGTCGGTGTTCTCGCGCACGCCGCCGCCGTCCAGCGAGGTCAGGATGCCGGCCTGGCGGAAGGCGCGCGCGTAATGCAGCGCCGCGTCAGGCTGATGGCCGTCCAGGTGCAACGCGCGGTAGCCGCTGATGTCCAGGCGGGGGAAATCGTTCAGGTAATCGGCATCGCGGGCGCGCACGATGGCGCGCTTGCCATGGTTCGGCATGATGCAGGACAGCGAGGACCGGCGCACCTGGCGCGTGTGCAGCGCCACGCCGTGGGCCGCCGCCATGTCGGCATACATGTGGCCCAGCCAGTCCGGCGCCATGGAGCAGATCAGATCGGGCGCGGAGCCCAGCTTGGCGCAGGCGAAAGCCGCCGTCACGGCATTGCCGCCGAAGGACACCGCGTAGTCGCTGGCCACGCTCTTCTCGTCCCCGGTCGGCCAGTGATCGGCCAACAGGGTGACGTCGATGTAGGTATGTCCGATGAATAGGGACGTGCAGCTCATGTTCCTGCCTTGTAGGTCGCGCCGCCACGAGGCGGCGATCGCGTTGCAAAGGGATGATGGTCGTGGCCGGGAACCGCCGCGCGGATGCTGGCAGCCCTTGCCAGAGCCGCACCATGCTACGCCATTCCCCGCGCCCACGCCGCCGCGATACCGCGCCGGCATGATGCAAGTCTGGAACCGGCGGAATCGGGCATCGCTTTCGGGCGCTTTCATTAATACTCAATATGAGTATAATTTTCCCGAACCCATTCCGGAACCGGAGACAGCCATGTCCATCAAGTCCGTCGCGTTCGATCACCCTGCTTCCGCCGGCGCCTGTGGCGTCGGCCAGGCCTGGGCCCGCGTGCCCGCGCCGCAGAGCCCCGAGCAGCAACGCCAGGCCGCCGACCGGCTGCGCGTCCTGCTGCGCGAGCGCGACGCGGTCATGATCGCCCACTACTACGTGGACGGCCCGCTGCAGGACCTGGCTCGCGAAACCGGCGGCTGCGTCGGCGACTCGCTGGAAATGGCGCGCTTCGGCGCCAGCCATCCCGCGTCCACCCTGGTGGTGGCCGGCGTGCGCTTCATGGGCGAGACGGCCAAGATCCTCAGCCCGCACAAGCGCGTGCTGATGCCGGACGGCGAGGCCACGTGCTCGCTGGACCTGGGCTGTCCCGCCGACGCGTTCAGCCGCCATTGCGACGCCCATCCCGACCGCACCGTGGTGGTCTACGCCAACACCAGCGCCGCGGTGAAGGCGCGGGCCGACTGGGTCGTGACGTCCTCGGTCGGACAGGACATCGTGGCGCACCTGCACGCCCGAGGCGAAAAGATCCTATGGGCGCCCGACCGCCACCTGGGCGCCTACATCCAGGCGCGGACCGGCGCCGACATGCTGCTGTGGCACGGCTCCTGCGTGGTGCATGACGAATTCAAGGCCGACGAACTGGCCGCGCTGTCGCGCGAGCATCCGCAAGCAGCCATCCTGGTCCATCCCGAATCGCCGGCCGGCGTCGCCGCGCTGGCCGACGTGGTCGGCTCCACGACGCAGTTGATCGCCGCCGCCGGCAGGCTCGACACCGACACCTTCATCGTCGCCACCGATCAGGGCATCCTCCACGACATGCGGCAGCGCCATCCGGGCAAGACCTTCCTGGCCGCGCCCACCGCCGGCCATGGCGCGACCTGCAAGAGCTGCGCGCTGTGTCCCTGGATGGCGATGAATGCGCTGGACGGCGTGGAACAGGCCCTGGCCTCGGGCCGAGGCGAGATCGAGCTGGATCCGGCCATCGCGCTGGCCGCGCGCCGGCCCATCGAACGCATGCTGGATTTCGCCGCCGCTGCTCGCCAGCCGGTGCGCAGCAGCGGCGACTTCGCGCGCGACGGCGCGCTGTACCGCCACTTCGGCCCGGCCTGAGGACACCTCCATGCATCCGGAATCGACAGACGTGCTCGTCATCGGCGCCGGCCTGGCCGGCATGGCCACGGCCCTGTCGCTGCCGCCGCATCTGCGCGTGACCATGCTGAGCAAGGGGCCCGCCGACGATTGCGCCAGCGCCTGGGCGCAAGGCGGCATCGCGGCGGCGCAGGCGCCGGACGACAGCATCGAGGCGCACGTCCAGGACACGCTGATCGCCGGCGCCGGGCTGTGCGACGCCGACGCCGTGCGCCGCATCCTTGCGCAAGGCCCCGCGGCGATCGACTGGCTGCTCGGGCTCGGCGTGCCCTTCACGCTGGACGAGGATGGCCGCTCGCTGCACCTGACGCGCGAGGGCGGCCACGGCGCGCGCCGCATCGCCCACGCGGCCGACGCCACCGGGCGGGCCGTGCACGCCGCGCTGCTGCGGCAATGCCGCGCGCGGCCCAACATCAGGCTGATCGAACATGCGGCCGCGCTGGACCTGCTGCTGGCCGAATCCGCCGATGCCGGCGCGCCCCGGCGCTGTCTCGGCGCGCGGGTGCGCGTCGGCGACGGCGCCATCATCCCCTGGGAGGCTGGCCATACGGTGCTGGCGACGGGCGGACTGGGCCAGGTCTATGCCCAGACCACCAACCCCGATGCCGCGACCGGCGACGGCGTGGCCATGGCCTGGCGCGCGGGCTGCCAGGTGGCGGACATGGAGTTCGTGCAGTTCCATCCCACAGCGCTACAGGTGGATGGCCGCGCGGCCGGCCTGGTAACCGAGGCGCTGCGCGGCGAAGGCGCGGTGTTGCGCCTGCCGGGCGGCGAACGCTTCATGCCCGCGCACGACTCCCGCGCGGAACTGGCGCCTCGCGACATCGTCGCGCGCGCGATCTGGGCCGAAATGTCGCGCGGCGATCTGCCCTATGTGCACCTGGACATCTCGCACCGGCCGCGCGCCTGGCTGGACCGGCACTTCCCCGCCGTGACGGCGCTGTGCGCCGCGCACGGCATCGATATCGCCACGCAGCCCATGCCGGTCGCGCCCTGCGCGCACTATGCCTGCGGCGGCGTCCGCGCGGACGTGGACGGCGCCACCGGCATCGCCGGCTTGCGAGCCGTGGGCGAAGTCGCGCGCACCGGCCTGCATGGCGCCAACCGGCTGGCCAGCAATTCACTGCTGGAATGCGTGGTGATGGGACGGGCGGCCGCAAGGGCCATCGCCGCATCGGGCGACGCAACCAATGCTGGAGTCCTGGCGGCGCCGTCAACGCCACGCAGGGCAGCGCAGGCGTCAACGCTCTCGCGTCCTGCCGCGCGGCCCGCTCCGGACGCGCCCCGCGCCCCCGACACGATCCGCGCGGCGCTACGGCGCCTGATGCAGCGGGAAGCGGGCATCGTGCGCAGCGATCAGGGGCTGGCCGGCGCGGCGGAACAGATCGCGACATGGCGTCGAGAACTGCCGCCAGACGCGGATCCTGCCAAGGACGCCCGCTGGCAGGCGCTGCGCAACCAGCTGGATGTGTGCGACCTGATCGTCGCCGCCGCGGCGCGGCGACGCGAGAGCCGGGGCGCGCACGCCAGCAGCGACTGGCCCGCGCCCGGCAACGCGCCGGGCAGCCCGTAACCAGTGTGGCACGGCCACGCAACCGGCCAATCATCTCTACAGGCCCGGCCTCCGGCCGGGGCCGCGATGCCGACAAGCGCTAAACCGACTCGCCCGCTTGCGCCAGCACCTGCCTGGCCCGCGCGATGACCGGCGCGTCCACCATGCGTCCGTCCAGCATGAACGCGCCCGGCCCGCCGTCGCGATGCGCGGCAAGCACGCGCCTCGCCCAGTCCAGCTCGGCGGCGGCCGGCGCGAAAACGCCGTGGATCACCGGCACCTGGGCCGGATGGATGCAAAGCATGCCGCCAAAGCCCATCTGCTGCGCCCTGGACGCGGCGCGTGCCAGGCCGGCGGTGTCCTGCACGCCGGGAAACACCCCGTCCAGCGCCGGCGGCAACCCGGCCGCGCGGGTCTGCAGCAGCACCTGGATGCGGGCATGGTCAAGCACGATCTCGGCGCCCGGCGTATCCGGCGCCAGCCCCAGGTCCAGGGCGTAGTCCAGGCCGCCGTAGGCCAGCCGCGCCACGCCGGGCGTGCCCGCGACCTCGGCGGCGTTGAGCACGCCGCGCGCGGTCTCGATGATGGGGATGACCGGCAATCCGGCCTGGGCCACGTGACGCGCCTGCGCCAGGCTCTCGGCCTTGGGCAGCAAGATGGCGGTCACGCCGGCCTTGCCGCGCAGCGCCTTGAGATCGTCCTCGTGCCAGGGCGTGGAGGCGTCGTTGATGCGCACCCACAGGCGCGCCTGCGGATGCGTGCCCAGGAAGTCGCACAGTGCTTCGCGCGCGCTGTCCTTGGCCAGGTGCTCGACGGCATCTTCCAGGTCCACGATCACGGCGTCCGCGCCGCTGGCCAGCGCCTTGGGGATGCGTTCGGGCCGGGAAGCCGGCACGAACAGCGCGGTACGAACGATGGGATGGCTCATACGACCTCCGCGGCGTGCAGTCGCGCCACCTCGTCGGGCGCGTACCCCAATGATGCTAGCACCGCGTCGGTGTTTTCGCCCACGGCCGGCACGGGATCCATGCGCGGCGCGTAGGCGCTGTTACTGGCGGGCGGCAGCAGCGCCGGCAGCGCCCCGGCCGGGCTGGCGACCTCGCGCCAGCGCTGGCGCGCCTGCAGCTGCGGATGCGCCCAGACGCCGGCCATGTCGTTGACGCGGGCGTTGGCGATCTGTGCGTCCTCCAGCCGCTGCGTGACCTGACCGATGTCCAGGCCGGCGAAGGCGTCGACGATCAGCGTGCGCAGCGCCTCGCGATTGGCGGTGCGCTGCGAGTTCGACAGGAAGCGCGGATCCTCGGCCAGTTCGGCCTGGCGCAGCACCTGGGCGCAGAACACGCGCCACTCGCGCTCGTTCTGCAGCCCCAGCATGATGGTGGCCCCGCCGCCCACGGGAAACGGCCCGTAGGGATAGATGGTGGCGTGGGCCGCGCCCGCGCGCAGCGGCGGCGGCGCGCCGTCGAAGGCGTAGTACATGGGATAGCCCATCCACTCGACCATGCTTTCCAGCATGGACACGTCGATGCGGCTGCCCTCGCCGGTCCTGCCGCGCAGCAGCAGCGCGTTCAGGATGGCCGAATAGGCATACATGCCAGCGGCGATGTCGGCGATGGAACAACCGGCCTTGGACGGGCCGTCGGCCGTGCCGGTGACGGACACGAAACCGCTCTCGCTCTGGATCAGCAGGTCGTAGGCCTTCTTGTCCTGGTACGGGCCGCCTTCGCCATAGCCGGAGATATCGCAGACGATCAGGCGCGGGTACTTCGCATGCAGCGCCTCGAACGACAGCCCCAGCCGCGCGGCCGCGCCCGGCGCCAGGTTCTGCACCAGCACGTCGGCGCCGGCCAGCAGGCGTTCCATCACGTCGCCGGCCTCGTCGCGCTTGAGATCCAGCGTCAGGCTTTCCTTGGAGCGGTTGGTCCAGACGAAGTGCGAGGACAGGCCGCGCACGCGCTCGTCATAGCCGCGCGCGAAATCACCCGCGCCGGGGCGCTCGATCTTGATGACGCGCGCGCCCATGTCGGCCAGCTGACGGGTGCAGAACGGCGCGGCGATGGCGTGTTCCAGGCTGACGACGGTGATGCCGTCCAGCGGGCGGGGGGCGGGCGCGCTCATGCCTCGAACCTCAGTTCGGCCTGGTGCGCCAGGGTGCCGTCCTGCTCGGCCCACAGCCGCGCCAGGCCCGGGCCGTCCAGCCGGCCGGCGACGTGAAAGGGCGTGGGCGAGATCAACGGCCGCAGGCCGCGATACGACAGATGCTTCAGCCTGGCCTGGGGATGGGCGCGGACAAAGGCGGCGACCATCTCGGTGGCGATCAGCGGCCCGTGCACCACCAGGCCGGGATAGCCCTCGACAGTGGTGACATACGGATGATCGTAGTGGATGCGGTGACCATTGAAGGTCACGGCTGAATAACGGAACAGCAGCACGGAAGTCGGCTCGACCCGGTCGCGCCACTGCGCCTCGGGCGCAGGCTCGGACCCGGACAGCTTGGGCGGCGTGGGCTGGCGGTAGACGATGTCCTGTTCCTCCAGGATCGCGGCCTCGCCGTCCTGGCGGTATTCGTGGCGCACGGTCACGAACAGCAGCGCACCGGTGCGGCCGGTCTTTTCCTTGACGTCGGCCACGGTGGACAGGCGCTCGGCCGGCACGCCGACTCTGAGCGGCCGGACGAATTCGACCCGGCCGCCGGCCCACATGCGGTTGCGGTCATGCGCGGGCGGCAGGAAACCGCCGCGCGAGGGATGGCCATCCGTCCCCAGCCCATCCTGGCTCACGGCGCTGATGAAGAAGGCCCATTGCCACAGCGGCGGCAACGCGTCGCCGTGTGCCAGCGCCGGCCCGCCCAGGGCGGCGGCGATGCGCGCGGCATGGCCGGGATCGAGCGCGTCGGCCAGGCGCTCGCTGCTGCCGATCCAGGCGGCGGGGTCGTTGGAGGTCATGCCGGTATCCTTGGTCGAGGGTTGCATGGCATGAGCATGCCTGGAATGCGCGCTCCCTGTGAATTCATTTTTGCTCAAGCCCGCCTTTAGGGGCACCACCCCCGAGCGCTGCGCGCTCCCCCTCAAGGGGGCGCAGCCGCGGACCGGCAAAGCCGGCTCCGCGCTGCCCCGCTCGGGACCGTCTCCGCCAGACAGATTCCGAGGCTCGCACGGCTGGCGCGTCGCGCCACGGATCACTAATATGGCGCATGCACTTCGATCTGCCCGACCTCCGTCTGTTCATCCACATCGCCGAATCCCCCAGCCTGACGCAGGCGGCCAAGCGCGCCCATCTGTCGCTGGCCGCGGTCAGCGTGCGCATCAAGGCGCTGGAGAACCAGCTCAATACCCGCCTGCTCTACCGCGACAGCCGGGGCGTGGAGATCACGCCCGCCGGCCAGCGCCTGCTGCAGCATGCGCGCGTGATCCTGCGCCAGGTGGACCACCTGAAGCACGACTTCCAGGAACAGGCCGACGGCGACGCCGGCCATATCCGCATCTTCGCCAACACCACGGCGGTCACCGAGTTCATGCCCGACCTGCTGGCCCGCTACCTGGCCGGGCATCCGGGCGTGACCGTGGACCTGCAGGAGCGGCTCACGCGCGACATCGTGCGCGGCGTGCGCGACGGCACCACCGACCTGGGCATCGTGGCCGGCCCGGTGGACGCGCCTGAATTGCAGGCCATCCATTTCAGCACCGACCGCCTGGTGCTGGTGACGCCCAACGGCCACCCCTTGCAGGACCGCGCCAAGGTCAAGCTGGCCGAGGCCGTCAGCTATCCCTTCATCACCATGCACGAAGGCTCCACGCTGGTGGCCTTCCTGCGCGAACAGCTGGAAATGACGGGCCAGCGCCTGCCCCAGCGCATCCAGCTCTACAGCTTCGATTCCATCTGCCGCATGGTGCAGGCGGGCGTCGGCGTGGGCGTGATCCCCGACTCGGCCGCGCGGCGCTATGGCGCCAGCCAGGGCCTGCGCGTGGTCGAGCTGGACGAACCCTGGGTGGTGCGCGAGCGCAAGCTGCTGCTGCGCGACATCGACGCCCTGCCAGGCTGTGCGCGCGAACTGATCGCGCAGATACAGCAGGCGCGCGACGAGGCCGGCGACACGGCGCGGCCGGACGAAGCTGTGCGAGCTTCAGCCAAACCGCGCGCTGCCGCCAGGACGCCGGCGGCAAGGACTCCGGCAGCAAAGACGCAGGCTGCCGAGACGCAGGCGGCAGAGACTCAGGCAGCCAGGCCGCAAGCGGCAAGATCCCCCCGCAGCGCGAAGGCCCCGCTCAAGTCCCGGTGAACGCCGGCGGACGCTTTTCGGCGAAGGCGCGCATGCCTTCCAGGTAGTCGTCGGTGTATCCCAGCTCGCGCTGCAACCGGGTTTCCAGGTCGAACTGCTGCGCCAGCGTATTGCCGCTAGACGCGTGCAACGCCTGCTTGGCCGCCGCGTAGGCGCGCGTCGGCCCCGCCGCCAGCGTGGCTTCGATCTCGGCCAGCGTCGCTGCCAGCGCCTCGTCGGGCACCGCGCGCCAGATCAGGCCCCAGGCCTCAGCCTGCCGCGCGCTGACGGACTCGCCGAACAACGCCGCGCCCATCGCGCGGGCGGAGCCGACCAATCGCGGCAGGAACCAGGTGCCGCCCGCGTCGGGCAACAGGCCGATCTTACTGAAGGCCTGCACGAAGCGGGCCGATTCCACCGCGTAGATCACGTCGCAGGCCAGCGCCAGGCTGGCGCCCGCTCCGGCGGCCACGCCGTTGAGCACGCACACCACCGGCACCGGCAACGCGCGCAGCCGCAGGATCAGCGGCCGGTAGCGCGTCTCCAGCCCCACGCTCAGGTCGCGACGCTCGCCGGCAGCGGGCGGCTTGCGTTCGGAGAGGTCCTGGCCGGCGCAAAAGCCCCGGCCCGCGCCGGTCACGATCAATCCGCGCAGGCCCTCGCAGGCCTCCAGCGTGTCCAGCGCGCGGGCCAGTTCGGCATGCATGGCCTCGGTGAAGCTGTTCAGCCGCTCGGGCCGGTTCAGCGTGATGCGGCCCACGCACCGGCGCAACGAAAAACGGATCTGCGCATATCCGGCCTCGCCGTTGCCAACGTCCGCCACATCGTTCATGTTCCCTCCTCCTCCCGCGCCAGCGCTTCCAGCACCGCCAGCTGCTCGGCGCTATCGCCCAGCAGCTGGTCGGCGACGGTCAGCCGCTTGAAGTAGTCGCCCACCTCCAGCTCGTCGGTCATGCCCATGCCGCCATGCAGCTGCACCGCCGCCTGCGCCAGCTGCCGGCCGGCGCGCGCCGTTTGCAGCTTGGCCGACGCCAGCATGCGGCGGCGCTGTAGCGGGTCGTCCTCGGTCAACGCGGCCGCCGCCACATAGGCCATGGACAGCGCCAGCTCCTTGGCCACGTACATCTCGGCGACGCGATGCTGCAGCGCCTGGAAGCTTGCCAAGGGCTGGCCGAACTGCTTGCGGGTCTTGAGATAGTCGACGGTGATCTCCAGCAGGCGCTCCATCGCCCCGGCCGCATGCGCGCACAGCGCGGCCGTGCCCCAATGCAGGGACTCGGCCAGCGCCTGTCGCGCCGGCTCGCCCTGCGCCAATAGCGCTTCCGCGTCCAGCCGGACGCCGTCGAAGTCCAGCCGCGCGCAACGCGCGCCGTCCAGCGTGGGCGTGTCGGTCACGCGCGCGCCGGCGATACCCGCCGGCACGGCCAGGAGCAGCGGCGCGCCATCCTCGCCACGCGCGCAGACCAGCCAGACGGCGGCGGCCGCGCCGTGCCAGACCAGATGCTTGGCGCCGTCCAGCCGCCAGCCCAGGCCGTCGCGCGACGCGCGGCAATTCGCGGGATCGGGGTCATAGCGCCGGCCCGGCTCCTGCCAGGCCACGCTGGCGATGCACTCGCCCGAGGCGATGCCCGGCAGCCAGCGCCGGCGCGCGCCCTCGCCGCAAGCCGCCACCAGGGCCGCGCCCATCACGGCGCTGGGAATGACCGGCTCGGACACCAGTCCGCGCCCCAGTTCAAGATGCACCGGCAGCAGGCTGGCTGGCGGCTCGCCGAAACCGCCGCAATCCTCGGCGATGTTCAGGCCCAGCACGCCAAGCCCGGCCAACGCGTCCCACGCCCCTGCGTCCAGCGCGCCCGCCTCCTGGCGCTTGCGGCGCAATGCCTGTGTCCAGTCCTGCGCCACCAGTCGACGCAGGCTGTCGGCCAGCATGCGCTGTTCTTCGGTATAGATGAAATCCATGCGTGGTTTTCCTTGTGGGAGGGGGGCGACGGGCTGCCCGCGACGGGCTGCCGTTGACGAGCATCCGGCGACCGGCATCCGGATGTCACAGCCCCAGCGCGTGGCGCGCGATGATGCCCTTCTGCACTTCCGTGGTGCCGCCGTAGATCGAGGTCTTGCGCATGTCGGCGTAGCCCGCGCCGGCGGCGGCCGCCATCTCCGGCCCCGGCCCGTGCCAGTCCGCGCCCGCCAGCATCCAGTCCGGGTCGTAGGGCCAGCAGTCCGGGCCGGCCACCTCCATCTGCAGCATGGCCAGGTCCTGCTGGATTTCGGAGCCGCGTATCTTCAGCACCGACGCCTCGGCGCCCGGCGCGCCGCCGTCGCCGGCGGCCACGCGCAGCAGCAGCATCTCCAGCGCCATGATGTCGGCCTCGATGCGCGAGATGCGGTCGCGCATGCGGCTGTCCTGCAGCAACGGACGGCCCCGGGAAACCGCCTGCCCCGCCATGCGCTTCAGGATGCCTAGTTCGCGGTGGCAATGCCCGAGCCCGGCGATGCCGGTGCGCTCGTGGCCGAGCAGGTACTTGGCGTAGGTCCAGCCCTGGTTCTCTTCCCCCACCAGATTGGAGGCCGGCACGCGCACGTTTTCCAGCCAGACTTCGTTGACGTCGCAGCCGCCGTCCAGCGTGCGGATCGGGCGCACGCTGACGCCCGGCGCGCGCATGTCCAGCAGCAGCATGGAAATGCCGCGCTGGGCGCGCGCCCCGGGATCGGTCCGGACCAGGCAGAACATGCGGTCGGCGTATTGCGCCAGCGTGGTCCAGGTCTTCTGGCCGTTGACCACGTATTCGCCGCCGTCGCGTTCGGCGCGGGTCGAGAGCGAGGCCAGGTCCGAACCCGAGCCCGGCTCCGAATAGCCCTGGCACCACCAGTCCTGCACGCGGATGATGCGCGGCAGCAGCTCGGCCTGCTGCGCGGCGCTGCCGTACTTCATCAGCACGGGTCCGATCATGGACAGGCCGAAAGGCAGCAGCCTCGGCGCGCCCGCCTTGAAGCACTCGACCTCGAAGATCAGCCGTTGCAGCGCGTTCCAGCCGGTGCCGCCGTGCTCGACGGGCCAGGTGGGCGCGCCCCAGCCCCGGTCGGCCAGGACCAGGTGCCAGCACACGTAGTCGTCGCGTTCCAGCCGCTGATGGCGCAGCACCTTGTCGCGGATATCCGGCGGCAGGCTGGCGGCGGCGAAGGCCGCGACCTCCTCGCGGAAGCGGCGCAGCTCGGGCGTCCAGGTCAGGTTCATGTCTGTCTCCTTTTCCGGTATCTAGCCACGCGCGCTGGCGACCCGGCAATCTGCCTCTGCCGAAGACCGCCTTCCGCGCAGGCAGAGAGGGTCGCCCTACGGACGCGCAAAAGCCCTGCTTCAGCAATGAAGAATGGCCGAAGCGCGCCACGCTGCGGACACTAGCGGCCATGTCCAACGCTCTCGTCCCGACCTCATGACCGCCATCGACAGCCCGCCCGCCAACTGCGGCGCCGACGCCCTCCACCGCCGGGCGCTGGACCGGGGCATCTTCCTCATCCAGCGCTGCGACGGCTGCGAACGGGCCGTGTTCCATCCCCGCATGATCTGCCCCCATTGCGGCGCCGACCGCCTGTCCTGGTTCGAGCCGGACGGCGCCGGCGTGGTCTATTCGACCACCGTGGTGCGGCGCAAGCCCGAAGCCGGCGGCGACTACAACGTCGCGCTGGTCGACCTGAAGGAAGGCGTGCGGCTGATGAGCCGCGTCGAGGGCGTGCCACCGGAGGCGGTACGCATCGGCATGTCCGTGCGCGCCCGGATTGCGTCCGAGAACGGCCAGGGCCTGCTGGTGTTCGCGCCGCAACAGGAGGCCACATGAAACTGCACGATCTGCGAGGCGCGGTGGCCGTGGCCGGCGTGGGCCACGCCGGCCTGGGACAGGCCCAGGGCTATACCGAAATGGAAATCCTGGTGCAGGCGGCGCAGCGCGCCGTGGCCGATGCCGGCCTGTCCATGCGCGATATCGACGGCATCTGCACCGCCAGCGTGGCCGCGCCGATGTGGGCCATGCCCGTGATCGAGCATCTGGGCATACGGCCCACCTTCATCGACAGCACCATGCTGGGCGGCTCCAGCTTCGTGGCCCATCTGCTGCCGGCGCTGCACGCGCTGGCCTCGGGCCAGTGCCAGGCGGTACTGGTCTGCTACGGCAGCACGCAGCGCACGTCGGCGCTATCGCGCGCGGAGATCGGCCGGGTGCGCAGGCAGTTCGATCCGCAACCCTACGAGACGCCCTACGAGCCGCTGAGCCCGCTGTCGTCCTACGCGCTGGCGGCTGCCCGCCACATGCACCAGTACGGCACGCGCCGCGAAGACCTGGCGCAGGTGGCGCTGGCCGCCAATCAATGGGCCCAGCTCAACCCCGAGGCCCAACTGCGCGAACCGGCCACGCTGGAACAGATCCTGTCCGCGCGCATGGTGTCCGATCCGCTCAGCGCGCGCGACTGCTGCCTGGTGACCGACGGCGCCGGCGCCTACGTGCTGGTGCGCGCCGAACGCGCGCGCGACCTGCCCCGGCCGCCGGTGTATGTGCTGGGCAACGCCACCTCGGTCTGGAATCGCCAGATCTCATCGATGGACGACCTGACCGTCACCGCCGCCACCGAGTCGGGCCGGCGCGCCTTCGAGATGGCCGGGCTGAAGCCCGCCGACATCGATGTGGTCGAGCTGTACGACGCCTTCACCATCAATACCCTGCTGTTCCTGGAAGACCTGGGATTCTGCGCCAAGGGCGAGGCGCGCGACTTCATCGCCGGCGGCGCCATCGCGCCGGGCGGCCGGCTGCCGGTCAACACCAACGGCGGCGGGCTGTGCTGCGTGCATCCCGGCATGTACGGCGTATTCATCATGATCGAGGCGGTGCGCCAGCTGCGCGGCGAATGCGGCGCGCGCCAGGTGTCCGGCGCCGCGCTGGCGCTGGTGCATGGCAACGGCGGCACGCTGTCCAGCCAATCCACCGCCATCCTCGGCACCCAGGCCACGCTTTGAACCCGCGACATTCCATGCCCCATTCCGACTCCCCCGACCGCATCCACGACATCCTAGCCCGGCAAGCACAGCGCCAGCCCGACGCCGTCTGCCTGTACGAGGAAGGCGGCGGCGTAGTCCGCTACGGCCAGCTGTGGCAGCGCGCACAGGAAGCCGCGGCTTGGCTGGCCGGCCAGGGCGTGACGCGCGGCGACCGCGTCATGCTGGTGGGCGAAAACTGCGCCGCCATGGTCGTGTCGCTGTTCGCCTGCAGCCTGGCCGGCGCCTGGCAGGTGGGCGTGAACGCGCGCCTGTCGGCGCGCGAAGTCGCCAGCATCCGCCAACACGCGCGGCCCCGGCTGACGCTGTATACCAGCGGCGTCTCGTCCGCCGCCCGCGACCACGCCGAAACCGCCGGCGCCACGCCCGTCGCACTGCCTGCCTGGGGCGTCGGCGTGGACGTCGGCCACGCATCCGAGCCGGCCGCGGCGGAAACCGGCGAGCTGGCCGACGCCGTTGCCACCCTGATCTACACCTCGGGCACCACCGGCGCGCCCAAGGGAGTGATGGTGCCGCACCGTGGCCTGCTGCATTTCGCGCGGATCTCGGCGGCATCGCGGCGGCTGACGCCCCATGACATCGGCTATGCCGCGCTGCCGTTGTCGCACATCTTCGGCATCGCCACGGTATTGATGGCCACGCTGCACGCCGGCGCCAGCCTGGTGGTCCGCAGCCGCTTCGATACCGAGGACGTGTACCGCGCGCTGCGCCAGCCCGGCCTCAGCATCCTGCAGGGCGTGCCCACGATGTTCAGCCGACTGCTGGCGTCCGCGCCGCCGCGCGGCGAGCTGCGCGCGCCGAACCTGCGATATCTCTATACCGGCGGCGCCGCGCTGGATCCCACGCTCAAGCGCGACGCCGAACGGTACTTCGGGCTGCCCATGCACCACGGCTACGGCATCACCGAATACGCCGGCTCCATGTTCATCACCGACATGGACAGGCCGCGCCAGGACTGCTCGTGCGGCTATGCGGTGGACGGCGTGGAATGGCGCATCGGCAGCCCGGACCGCGCCACGCCCGAACCGGGCGAGCGCGGCGCCATCCTGATCCGGGGGCCCGGCGTGATGCTGGGCTACTACCGCGATCCGGAGCAGACGGCGCGCGCGCTGTTGCCCGGCGGCTGGCTGGATACCGGCGATATCGGCTACGCGGACGCCGACGGCGCGCTGTTCATCGCGGGACGCACCAAGGATCTGATCATCCGTTCCGGCTTCAATGTGTATCCCATCGAGGTGGAATCGGTCATCAACGCCTTTCCGGGCGTGCGGCTGTCGGCGGTGGTCGGACGCCAGACCGAAGACCACAACGAGGAGGTCGTCGCCTTCGTCGAGCCGCTGCCCGGCGCCGCGCTGGACACCCGCCTGCTGATGCTGCACCTGCGCGCCCAGCTCGCGCCCTACAAGCGGCCCGCGCAGATCATTCCCATCGATGTCCTGCCCACCACAGTCAGCGGAAAAATCCTGAAGCAGCCGCTGAAAGACCGGCTGGCGTAGCCGCGGAGCCTGTTCCGCGGCGCGACCGGCCGGCGCACACAAGGAGACACAGCGTGAACCTCAAGACCCTGTTCGCCGCCGCGGCCACCGTCGCGGCCTTGGCCGCGACACCGGCCTGGAGCGCCTATCCCGACCGGCCCATCCGCCTGCTGGTGGGCTATGCCCCTGGCGGTCCCGTGGACACCACGGCGCGCGTCTTCGCCAAATACCTGGGCGACAAGCTGGGACAGCCCGTGATCGTGGAAAACCGCGCCGGCGCCAGCGGCATGATCGCCTCGGACGCCACCGCCAAGGCCACGCCCGACGGCTACGTGCTGGGCTTCGCCGCCAGCCCGACGCTGACCATGTCTCCGCTGGTCCAGCGCAGCACGCTGTTCGATCCGCGCAAGGACTTCTCGCTGGTCGGCCTGGTGGTGGACTATGCCAATGTGCTGCTGATCGGCCCGCAGGTGCCGGCCGCCAGCGTGCCGGAGCTGGTCGACTACGCGCGCAAGCATCCGGACGCGGTGTCGTTCGGCTCGGCCGGCATCGGCGCCTCGAACCACCTGTCGGCCGAGCTGTTGAAGAAGCAGGCCGACGCGCCCATGCTGCACGTGCCCTATCGCGGCAATTCTCCCGCCATGGTGGATGTGATCAGCGGCAAGATCACCTTCATGTTCGACATCACCAGCACCGCGATCCCCTTCATCAAGAGCGGCAAGGCGCGCGCGCTGGCCGTCACGTCTCGCACTCGCAATCCCGAGCTGCCCGACGTTCCCACGATGATCGAGGCCGGCCTGAAGGACTATGAGGTGGTGGGCTGGTATGCGCTGGTCGGCCCGAAGCAGCTGCCGGACCCGGTGCGCCAGCGGCTGACCGAGGCGCTGGCCCAGGTCTCGAGCGATTCCGCGTTCCGCCAGGCAATGACAGACGGCGGCTACACCATCAACGCCGGCGATTCGCGCGCCTTGCAGGAGCGCATCGACAAGGAATATGCCTTGTGGGCCGACGTGATACGCAGCGCCAACATCCAGGCCAACTGATGCGCGCTGCCCGTTCCTGAACCACCGCCGCGTCGCCCGGGCCGCGAGCCCCGTCCATGCTGGACGCGGCTCGCGGCGCATTCATTCCACGCGAATGTCCGCCTTGCGGATCACCTCGCGCCACTTTCCGATCTCGGCCGCGACGAAATCGCCGAACGCCCGCGGCGTGCCCGGTTTGGGCTCGGCGCCCGCGGCGATCATGCTGCTGGCGGTGGCGGGATCCGACAACACCTGTATCAGGTCCGCGTTCACCTTGGCGACGATGGCCGCCGGCGTGCCGCGCGGCGCCATCATGCCGCTCCACGAATAAGCCTCGTAGTCCGGCAAGCCGGATTCCGCGATGGTGGGCACGTCCGGCAGCAACGCCGAACGCTGCGGATTGCCCACGCCCAGCGCGCGCACCTTGCCTGCCTTGAGCTGCGGCACGGCCGAAGGCCCGTCGGCGAACATCAGCTGCACCTGCCCGCCCACCAGGTCCTGCATGGCGGGCGCGCTGCCGCGATACGGCACGTGCTGGATCCTGGTTCCGGCCATGGCGTTGAACAACTCGCCGGCCAGATGCGTGCCGCCGCCGGTGCCGGACGAACTGAACGACAGCTTGCCCGGATTGGCCTTGGCATAGGCGACCAGCTCGCCCACGCTGCGCACCGGCAGCGCAGGGTTCACCACGAGCACGATGGGAAACACCGCCGCCATGCCCACGGGCTCGAAATCCCGCTGGATGTCGTAGCTGAGGTTGTCGCGCAGGCTGGGCAGCACGGCGTGATGGATGGAGGCGAAGAAAAAACTGTAGCCATCGGGCTCCGCCTTCGCGGCGAACTGCGCGCCCACGATGCCGCCGGCGCCGGACTTGTTGTCCACCACCGTGGGCACAGACCAGAGCCGGCCCAGCGGCTGGGTGGCGAACCGTGCCGTGGCGTCCACCGGGCCGCCCGCGGGAAACGGCACGATGAAGGTGACGGCATGGCCGGGCCAGGCGGACGCGGCGCGGACGGCAGGGAATGCGGCGGCGGCGCAGGCGGCGCCCAGCCCCGCGACGACGCGGCGGCGTTGAGGATTGAACACGGCAATCTCCAGGATCTCGTTCTTGTCGCCGGATATCCAGCGCGGATTTATTATTTTCCGATCGGCGGAAATCTCCGCTACGCATTTCTGGAAGCCCCTCTTCGCGCACACGCGCAGTCCGGTCAACAGGCCGTTTCAGGCGCCGTCGAGAATCGGACCCACTTACACCCCACGCCCGCGCTACTGCGCCTGCGCCGCGCGCTGCAGGTGGCCGATGAAGCACTCGGCGAAGCTGGGCAGGTCGCGGCCGCGCTGACGGCACAGCAAGCGGTCGCGCAGCGCCCACGGATCGTCGAGCTTGAGCACGTGCAGCGCGCCCGGCCGGCTGTAGCGCGCGGCGCAGGCGCGCGGCACCACCGCGATGCCGGCGCCGGCCTCGACCATCCGGCATACCGCTTCGAAGCTGCCTACGTGGACGCGCTGGCAGATGCGCTTGCCCAGGCCGCTGGCGATGTCTTCCAGGAACGCCTGGATGGCGCTGTTGGGATGAATGCCGACGAACTGGTAGGCGTCGATCAGGTCGGCGAAATGCGCGGACTTCAGGCTGGCCAGCGGATGGTCCAGCGCGGCCACGACCGTGAGCTCGTCGCGGAACAGCGGCGTCACGTCCAGCCCCTCGACGTCGATGTTGCCGGCCACGATGCCCAGGTCGCCCGCGCCGGCGCGGATCGCGATCACGATATCGCCGGAGATCTTTTCCTCGAGCTCGACGTCCACGTCGGGATTCTCGGCCAGGAAAGTCGACAGCGCATCGGCCAGGAAGGAATTGGTGGCGGTCGTGTTGGCCAGCAGGCGCAGGCGGCCCTTCAGGCCGCTGGCGTAGGGCTGCAGGTCGGCGTTCAGGCATTCCAGTTGCCGGAAGACCGCATTGGCATGCTTGAGCAGCACTTCGCCCGCCGGCGTCAGCGCCACGCCGGTGGCCATGCGCACCAGCAGCCGGGCCTTGAACGCTTCTTCCATGTTCTTGACGCGCGCGCTGGCAGCGGGCAGCGACAGGAACGTGCGCTCTGCGGCGCGCGTCAGGTTGAGGGTTTCGCCCACGTTCACGAATAAACGCAGGTCGGTCAGGTCATGTCTCATGTTCCACCACGCGGAAGGGGGGCATCTCTAATTTTGAATTCTGTGTATGCCCGGCCGAATCTACCATGATGAAAACCCGCGAACCAGACTGGAAACCCGGGCTGGGATGCGGAACTGTTTTCCACAAATAGGGGAAGTCCAGTGAGCGGCATCGTGTCAGGCAAGGTGGTGGTGGTGACGGGCGCGGGCGGCGGCATCGGCCGCGAGATCGCGCTGGCGATGGCGCAGGCCGGCGCCAGGATCGTGGTCAACGACATCGGCGTCTCGCTCGCCGGCGAAGGCGGCGGCGACGGCCCGGCCCAGGCCGTGGCGCGCGAGATCGCGGCGGCCGGCGGACAGGCCGTGGCCAGCACCGACAGCGTGGCCGCCTACGACAGCGCCAGCCGCGTGGTGCGCGCCGCCGTCGACGCGTTCGGCCGCATCGACGCGGTGATCAACAATGCCGGCAACCTGCGCGACCGGGTGTTCCACAAGATGAGCGAGGACGAGTGGGCGCAGGTCATCGCGGTCCACCTGAACGGCTCGTTCTACATGAGCCGCGCGGCCGCGCCCTACTTCCGCGAGCAGGAATCCGGCGCCTTGGTGCACATGACGTCCACCTCGGGCCTGATCGGCAATTTCGGCCAGGCCAACTACGCGGCGGCCAAGCTCGGCGTGGTGGCGCTGTCCAAGTCCATCGCGCTGGACATGGCGCGCTACAACGTGCGCTCGAACTGCATCGCGCCCTTCGCCTGGAGCCGCATGACCAGCTCCATCCCCGCCGAGACCGACGACGAGAAGGCGCGCGTGGCAAAACTCAAGAAGATGGAGGCCGGCAAGGTCGCGCCGCTGGCGGTGTACCTGGCCAGCGACGCCGCTGCCGCCGTCAACGCGCAGGTCTTCGCCGTGCGCGCCAACGAGATCATGCTGATGAGCCAGCCCAGGCCGCTGCGCAGCGTGCACCACGGCGAGGGCTGGACGCCGGAACGCATCGGCGAGATCGCCATGCCCGCGATGCGCAAGCATTTCTATGCGCTGGAACGCTCGCCCGACGTGATCGACTGGGACCCCATCTGAGAGACGCCATGCCGCTGGACTACGCAACCGTGAAGGACTGGCGCTTCGACGAGGTGCGCCAGCGCTACGACGAGAAGGACGCCATGCTGTATGCCCTGGGCATCGGCCTGGGCCAGGACCCCGAGGACGAACGCCAGCTGCGCTATGTGTACGAGCGCGACTTGCTGGCCTTTCCCACCATGAGCGTGGTGCTGGGCTATCCCGGCTTCTGGGTCCGCGACCCGCGCGCCGGCATCGACTGGGTCAAGGTCGTGCACGGCGAGCAGCGCCTGGCCATGCACGCGCCGCTGCCGGCCTCCGGCGTGATCGTCGGCCGCAGCCGCAACACGCATGTGGTCGACAAGGGCGCGGACAAGGGCGCGCTGGTGATCACCGAGCGCACGCTGCACGACGAGGCCGGCGCCTGCCTGGCCACGCTGACGCAGACCACCTTCTGCCGGGGCGACGGCGGCTTCGGCGGCGGCGACGACGGCCCCGCTCCCCTGCCCGCCACGCCGCAAGGCGTGCCAGACCACCGCTGCGAACTGCGCATCGCGCCGCAGGCGGCGCTGCTCTACCGGCTCAACGCGGACCGCAATCCGCTGCACGCCGATCCCGAGGTGGCGCGGCGTGCGGGTTATCCGCGCCCCATCCTGCACGGGCTCTGCACTTACGGCGTCGCCGCGCACGCCATCGTCCGCGCCTGCTGCGGATACGACGCCTCGCGCCTGGCCAGCCTGAACGCGCGCTTCTCGGCGCCGGTCTATCCCGGCGAGACGCTGCAATGCGACATCTGGCGCCTGCCCGACGGCCAGCTCCGCTTCCTGGCGCGCGCGCTGGAGCGCGGCGTCGTGGTCATGAGCCATGGCACCGCCGAGGTGCGGGCATGAGCCGGCGCATGGATCCTGAAACACACGACGCGTCCGCCGGCGGCCAGGCCGCGCGCTGCGCGCCGTTGGACGGCATCCGCGTCCTGGACCTGTCGCGCATCCTGGCCGGCCCCTGGTGCACCCAGAACCTTGCCGACCTGGGCGCGGACGTGATCAAGATCGAGCGCCCGGCCACCGGCGACGACACGCGCGCCTGGGGACCGCCCTTCCTGAAGGACGGCCAGGGTCGCGACACCGAGGAATCGGCCTATTACCTGAGCGCCAACCGCAACAAGCGCTCGGTCGAGGCCGACATGGCAACGCCCGCGGGCGCCGCGCTGATCCGCGAGCTGGCCACGGCCAGCGACATCCTGGTCGAGAACTTCAAGGTGAGCGGCCTGGCCAAGTACGGGCTGGACTACGCCAGCCTGAAGGCGCTGAATCCACGCCTCATCTATTGCTCGATCACCGGCTTCGGCCAGGACGGTCCCTACGCCGCGAGGCCCGGCTACGACTTCATGATCCAGGGGCTGGGCGGACTGATGAGCATCACCGGCGAGCGCGACGACCTGCCCGGCGGCGGACCGCAGAAGGCCGGCGTGGCCGTCACCGACATCGTCACCGGCATGTACGCCACCGTGGCGATCCTGGCCGCGCTGCAGGAGCGCCAGCGCAGCGGCCTGGGCCAGCATCTGGATATCGCGCTGCTGGACAGCCACGTGGCGCTGCTGGCCAACCAGAACTCCAACTATTTCCACAGCGGCGTCGCGCCCAGGCGCGCGGGCAACGCGCACCAGAACGTGGTGCCCTACCAGGTGTTCGCCGCCCGCGACGGCCATCTGATCGTGGCCACCGGCAACGAATCGCAGTACCGCGCCTACTGCGCCGCCATCGGCGCGCCGGAACTGGGCGACGATCCGCGCTTTGCCACCAACCGCCTGCGCATCCGCAACCGGGACGAGCTGGTCGGGCTGCTGTCGGCCATCATGCTGCAGGGCCGGCGCGACGACTGGATCGACAAGCTGGAAGCGGCGGGCGTGCCTTGCGGTCCGATCAACGACATCGCCCAGGCCTTCGCGCATCCGCAGGCGGTGGCTCGGCAGCTGCGCCGCGACCTGCCGCATCCGGCGGGCGGCGTCGCGGCGGTCACCGCCAGCCCGCTGCGCTTCTCCGACACGCCGGTGGCCTACCGCCGCGCGCCGCCGCTGCTGGGCCAGCACACCGAGGAAGTGCTGCGCGAGGTGCTGGGCAAGTCCGTGGATGAGATCGCGGCCTTCAAGCAGGCGCTGGCCTCGCGCTGACCAAGCGACGCTGCGGAGCGAGGATGCCGGCGTCGCACAATGGGCGGCTCGCGCGCGACTCACGATTCTCGGGCGACGCGATCCATGAATGAAAAATCCCCGCGCGGCATGACGCCGCGCGGGGATCGGGCAAGGCACACGGCCCCGGATGCCGGGCCGCGCGGGATCAGGAAGGGTCAGGCCACGGCGACCGGGATCTTGCCGATCTTGGCCTGCCATTCCTTCGGTCCGGTGTTGTGGACCGAGATGCCCTGGGCGTCCACCGCCACGGTCACCGGCATGTCCTTCACGTCGAACTCGTAGATGGCTTCCATGCCCAGGTCCTCGAAGGCCAGCACGCGGGCTTCGCGGATCGCCTTGGACACCAGATAGGCCGCGCCGCCCACCGCCATGAGGTAGGCCGAGCCGTGCTTGCGGATCGCCTCGATGGCGACCGGGCCGCGCTCGGACTTGCCGATCATGGAGATCAGGCCGGTCTGCGCCAGCATCATCTCGGTGAACTTGTCCATGCGGGTGGCGGTGGTGGGACCGGCCGGGCCGACCACTTCGTCGCGCACCGGATCGACCGGGCCCACGTAGTAGATGACGCGGTTGGTGAAGTCCACCGGCAGTTGCTCGCCCTTGGCCAGCATGTCCTGGATGCGCTTGTGCGCGGCGTCGCGGCCGGTGAGCATCTTGCCCGACAGCAGCAGGGTCTGGCCCGGCTTCCAGCTGGCGACCTCTTCCCTGGTCAGCGTGTTCAGGTCCACCTGCTTGGACTTGTTGTAGTCCGGCGCCCAGTGCACTTCCGGCCACTCGGACAGCGAGGGCGGATCCAGGCGCGCCGGGCCCGAGCCGTCCAGCACGAAGTGGGCGTGGCGGGTGGCGGCGCAGTTCGGGATCATGGCCACGGGCTTGGAGGCGGCGTGGGTCGGGAAGGTGTTGATCTTGACGTCCAGCACCGTGGTCAGGCCGCCCAGGCCCTGGGCGCCGATGCCCAGCGCGTTGACCTTCTCGTACAGCTCGATGCGCAGCTCTTCCAGCTTGTTCTGCGGGCCGCGCGCCAGCAGCTCGTACATGTCGATGTCTTCCATCAGCGACTGCTTGGCCATCAGCATGGCTTTTTCAGCGGTGCCGCCGACGCCGATACCCAGCATGCCGGGCGGGCACCAGCCCGCGCCCATGGTCGGCACGGTCTTGAGCACCCAGTCCACCAGCGAGTCGCTGGGGTTGAGCATGACGAACTTGGTCTTGTTCTCGGAACCGCCGCCCTTCGACGCGATCTGCACGTCGACCTTGTCACCGGGGACCAGGTCGACGTGCAGGATACAGGGCGTGTTGTCGCGGGTGTTCTTGCGGGCGAACAGCGGATCGTCCAGCACCGAGGCGCGCAGCGGATTGTCCGGGTTCAGGTAGCCGCGGCGCACGCCTTCGTCACAGAGCTCCTGCAGGCTGCGCTTGGTGTCGAAGCGCACGTCCATGCCGACCTTCAGGAACACATTGACGATGCCGGTGTCCTGGCACAGCGGACGCTTGCCTTCGGCGCACATGCGCGAGTTGGTCAGGATCTGCGCCATCGCGTCGCGCGCGGCGGGGCTTTCCTCGCGCTCGTAGGCGCGGGCCAGGTGGCGGATGTAGTCCACCGGATGGTAGTAGCTGATGAACTGGATCCCGTCGGCGATCGACTGGACCAGGTCTTCTTCCTTGATGATGACGGACATGGCGAATTTGCTGTCTAAAGGGAAAACGTGAAAACGCGGCCGGGGCGACCGGCTGCACGGAAAGGGGAAAGCACTATTTTTGCCGCTGGGCCGCCCCGAGGCAAAAAGCCCCCTCGGGGGGCAGCAAGCTCGCGTAGCGAGTGCGGCGTGGGGGCATGTCCTATTTACCTTGCCAAACCGGCTTGCGCTTCTCGGCGAAGGCGGTGGCGCCTTCCTTGGCGTCGGCCGAGGTGAAGATATGCGCGGTCAGCGGACGCTGGCGGTCGAACATCTCGTCCTGCGACCAGTCGCCCGATTGCGCCACGATGCTCTTGGCGGTCTGCACCGACAGCGGGCCGTTCTCGACGATGGCGCGGGCCAGCTCCAGCGCGCCGGCCAGGGCGCCGCCCGGCTCGGTCAGGCGGTTGACCAGGCCGAAGGCATGGGCGCGCTCGGCGGGCAACATGTCGCCGGTCAGGATCACTTCCATGGCGATGTGGTACGGCAGGCGGCGCGGCAGGCGCAGCATGCCGCCGGCGCCGGCCACCAGGCCGCGCTTGACCTCGGGCAGGCCGAACTTGGCGTTATTGGCGGCCACGATCAGGTCGGACGCCAGCGCCATTTCGCAGCCGCCGGCCAGGGCGTAGCCTTCCACGGCCGCGATCAGCGGCTTCTTGGGCGGGCGCTCGGTCAGGCCGGCGAAACCGCGGCCCTCGACATAGGGACGCTGGCCGGACTTGGCGAAGGCCTTGAGGTCCATGCCCGACGAGAAGGTGCCGCCGCCGCCCGTCAGGATGCCGATGCGCACGTCGTCGCGGCTGTCGAGCTGATCCAGCGCCGCCGCCATGGCCTGCGCCGTTTCCAGGTTGATGGCGTTCTTGGCCTCGGGACGGTTGATCGTGATGATCTGGATGCCGTCGGTGACTTCCACCGTGATCAGGTCGGACATGGGACAACTCCTTTTTTCGGGTCTGCCGGAATCGAGTTCCAGTTTTATATAAGACTTGGGTACAACCCGGAATCATACGACCATTGGTTTGCCGGCGCAGGCGCGCCCGGCCGGGGTGTCCGCCAGGCGCGCGCCGGCCCCGGCGGCGCCTGATCCGGCCCCATTCCCGCCCACGCGCCCGGCCCCGCCCCGGGCCCGTTAAAATGCCCGGTTTGCCACGCCATGGGCAGTCCCTGCCCCGCGGCCGATTTCCAAGAATCCTATGCTCACTTTTCAGCAAATCATCCTTACGCTCCAGGAATACTGGGACAAGCAGGGTTGCGCCCTGCTGCAACCCTACGACATGGAAGTCGGCGCCGGCACCTCGCACACCGCCACCTTCCTGCGCGCCATCGGCCCGGAACCCTGGCGCGCCGCCTATGTGCAGCCCTCGCGCCGCCCCAAGGACGGCCGCTACGGCGAGAACCCCAACCGCCTGCAGCACTATTACCAGTACCAGGTGGTGCTCAAGCCCGCGCCCCCGGAAATCCTGGACCTGTATATCGGCTCGCTGAAGGCGCTGGGCATCGACCCGACCGAACACGACATCCGCTTCGTCGAGGACGACTGGGAAAACCCCACGCTGGGCGCCTGGGGCCTGGGCTGGGAAGTCTGGCTGAACGGCATGGAAGTGACCCAGTTCACCTATTTCCAACAGGTCGGCGGCCTGGATTGCACGCCGACCACGGGCGAGATCACCTACGGCCTGGAACGCCTGGCCATGTACCTGCAGGACGTGCAGAGCGTGTACGACCTGGTCTGGACCGAAGGCGCCAACGGCCGCCGCGTGCTGTACCGCGACGTGTTCCACCAGAATGAAGTGGAGCAGTCCACCTACAACTTCGAGCATTCCTCGGCCCAGATGCTGTTCGCGCATTTCAACGACTACGAGGCCGAAGCCAAGCGCCTGATGGACGTGCCGCTGGCCCTGCCGGCCTACGAGGCCACGCTGAAGGCCGCGCACACCTTCAACATGCTGGACGCGCGCGGCGCGATCAGCGTGACCGAACGCGCCGCCTACATCGGCCGCATCCGCAACCTGTCGCGCGCTGTCGCCCAGGCCTACTACGACTCCCGCGAGCGGCTGGGCTTCCCCATGCTGGACCGCGACCAGGCCGCCGGGGAGACTGCATAAATGACGACGAACATCCGCCCCCTGCTGGTCGAGCTGCTGACCGAAGAACTCCCCCCCAAGGCCCTGCAGAAGCTGGGCCAGGCCTACGCCGAAGGCGTGCGCGCCACGCTGGCGCGCCACGGCCTGCTGGCCGAAGGCTGCTCGGCAGAGGCCTATGCCACGCCGCGCCGCCTGGCGGTGCGCCTGTCGGCCGTGCTGGCGCAGGCCCCTGACCAGGCCTACGCCGAGAAGCTGATGCCGGTGAAGATCGGCCTGACCGAGGACGGCAAGGCCACGCCCGCGCTGCAGAAGAAGCTGGCCGCCAAGGGCCTGGAGAACATCGACCTGGCCACGCTGGAACGCGAATCCGACGGCAAGCAGGACTACCTGGTCGCCCGAGGCACCGCCCCCGGCGCCGCGCTGGCCACGGGCCTGCAGGAAGGCATCGCCGCCGCCATCGACGGCCTGCCCATTCCCAAGGTCATGCGCTACCAACTGGCCGACGGCGTGACCACCGTCAAGTTCGTGCGTCCGGCCCACGGCCTGATCGCGCTGCACGGCGCCGACGTGGTGCCCGTGACCGCGCTGGGCCTGGCCGCCGGCCGCGAAACGCTGGGCCACCGCTTCATGAGCAACGGCCCGGTGGCGATAGCCGACGCCGACGCCTATGCCGCCACGCTGGCCGACAAGGGCCGCGTCATGGCCTCGTTCGAAGGCCGCCGCGCCGACATCGAGCGCCAACTGCTGGACCACGCCGGCCGCCTGTCGGCCACGCTGGGCGACGACCCGGAAGTCGCCGCGCTGCTGGACGAAGTCACCGCGCTGGTCGAGCATCCCACCGTCTACGTGGGCGAGTTCGAGGAGCAATTCCTGCAAGTGCCGCAGGAATGCCTGATCCTGACGATGCGCCTGAACCAGAAGTACTTCCCGCTGTTCGACCCGGCCAGCGGCCGCCTGACGCACCGTTTCCTGATCGTGAGCAACATGCTCACGGCCAATCCGGTGAACATCGTCGAAGGCAACCAGCGCGTGGTGCGTCCGCGCCTGGCCGACGCGCAGTTCTTCTTCAACACCGACCGCAAGACGCCGCTGGCCGCGCGCGTCGAGCAGCTGGGCTCTATCGTCTACCACAACAAGCTGGGCACCCAGCTCGAGCGCGTCGAGCGCGTGCGCGCCATCGCCCGGGGCGTGGCGCAGCAGCTGGGCGGCGACGTCTCGGCCGCCGACCGCGCCGCCCTGCTGGCCAAGGCCGACCTGGGCTCGAACATGGTGGGCGAGTTCCCCGAGCTGCAAGGCATCATGGGCGCGTACTACGCGGCCGGCGACGGCGAACCGGCCAGCGTGGTCGAGGCGCTGCGCACCCAATACCGCAACCGCTGCGACGCCCCGGTCAGCGCCGACACGCTGACCGCCGCGACGCTGTTCATCGCCGAGCGCGCCGAAACCCTGGTCGGCATCTGGGCCATCGGCCTGGCGCCCACCGGCGAGCGCGATCCCTTCGGCCTGCGCCGCGCCGCGCTGGGCCTGATCAGCGCCTTCGAGCAGCTGGCCGCCGGCGGCTGGCTGAAGATCAACCAGGACGGCCCGCTGTCGCTGGACGGCCTGCTCGACCTGGCCGCCGGCACCTTCCCGGCCGGCAAGATCCCCGCCGACACGCTGGCCGAGGTGCGCGCCTTCATCTACGAACGCTACCGCAACCAGCTGATCGCCGATTCCGACCGCAACGCTGTCGAAGCCGTGATCGCGCTGACGCCGCCGCTGCACCAGGTGGGCGAGCGCGTGCGCGCCGTGGCCGCCTTCGCGCAGATGCCGGAAGCCGCCAGCCTGGCCGCCGCCAACAAGCGCATCGGCAACCTGCTCAAGAAGGCCGAGGGCGAGATCGGCCAGGTGAACGACGCCGCGCTGGTCGAGCCCGCTGAAAAGGCGCTGGCCGCCTCGGTCGCGACGCTGCGCCCGCAGGCCGAGGCGCAGTTCGCGACCGGCGACTTCGCCGCCAGCCTGCGCACGCTGGCCCAGGCGCGCGAGCCGGTGGACGCCTTCTTCGCCGACGTCATGGTCATGGCCGAGGACCCGGCCGTGCGCGCCAACCGGCTGGCCCTGCTGGGCCAGCTGCATGGCCTGATGAACCAGGTGGCCGACATTTCCAGGCTGGCACAGTGAAACTGATCATCCTCGACCGCGACGGCGTCATCAATCAGGACAGCGACGCCTTCGTCAAAAGTCCCGACGAATGGATCGCCCTGCCCGGCAGCCTGCAGGCCATCGCCCGCCTGACCCAGGCCGGCTGGAAGGTGGTGGTCGCCACCAACCAGTCGGGCCTGGCGCGCGGCCTGTTCGACATGGACACGCTCAACGCCATCCACGCCAAGATGCGGCGCGAGCTGGCAGCCGCCGGCGGCAGCATCGACGCCGTCTTCCTGTGCCCTCACGGGCCGGACGACAACTGCGTCTGCCGCAAGCCGCTGCCCGGCATGTTCGAGCAGATCGGCGCGCGCTACGACGTCGACCTGAACGCGGTGCCGGCGGTGGGCGATTCGCTGCGCGACCTGCAGGCGTCCTCGGCCGCCGGCTGCGCGCCCTGGCTGGTGCTGACCGGCAATGGCGCGAAGACGCAGGCCAAGGGCGGCCTGCCGCCCGGCACGCGCATCTGCGACGACCTGACGGCCGTGGTCGACCTGCTGTTGCAAGACAAAGAGGCCTGACCCGATGGCCCGGCTCCGTTCACTGCTTTACGCCATTTTCCTGATCGTCACGGTCATTCCCTACGCCTTCGCCTGCGTGCTGTGGGCGCCGCTGCCGCTGCACCTGCGCTACAAGCTCACCGTGGGCTGGCCGCGCCTGGCCATCTGGGGCGCGCGCGTGATCTGCGGCATCCGCTGGCAGGTGAAGGGCTGGGAAAACCTGCCCGAGGGCCCGGCCGTGATCCTGTCCAAGCACCAGTCCGCCTGGGAAACGCTGTTCTTTCCCGCATACATGCCGCGCGAAGTCTGCTTCGTCTACAAGAAGGAACTGCACATGGTGCCGTTCTTCGGCTGGGGCCTGGCGCTGCTGCGCATGATCGCCATCGACCGCAGCAAGGGCCGCGACGCCTTCGAGCAGGTCGTCGCCCAGGGTCGCAAGCGCATGGACGAGGGCCGCTGGCCGCTGCTTTTCCCGGAAGGCACGCGCGTGCCGCCGGGCCAGGCCGGCCGCTTCAAGATGGGCGGCGCGCTGCTGGCCTCGCGCACCGGCGCCAAGGTCATCCCGGTGGCTCACAACGCGGGCGAATGCTGGCGCCGCAACGCCTTCGTGAAGCGTCCGGGACTGGTTACGCTGTCCATCGGACCCGCGATAGAATCCCAGGGACTCACCCCCGAGGAACTGAACCAGAAGGTCCAGGGCTGGATCGAAGGGGAAATGCGGCGTCTCAACCCTGAAAGGTATGTCTAGCAGCGCTCAGCTCGAACTCCTGTTCGACTCGCGGGAAACCGGCGCGCCGGAAGGCGCGCCGCCGGCGGACGCCGCGCCGCGCGCGACGCCCGGGCCGCGCCCCGCGCCTGAAGCGCCGTCCCCGACGCGTCTTGCAGATCCGTCCCCCGCCCACTCGGGCGAACCGCTGCTGACACTGTCCCCGAATGCCTCGGCCCGCGTGCCGACGCCCAGCCCCGATCCGCTGCCGCCCGGCGCCCGCTGGCGCGAGGTGAACACCGACGAACAGCCCATCGGCTTCGTGCTGCTGCGCTCGCGCCGCCGCAGCATCGGCTTCGTCATCACCGACGACGGCCTGCGCGTCACCGCGCCCAACTGGGTCACGCTGGGCCAGATCGACGACGCGGTGCGCGAGAAAGCCCGCTGGATCCTGAACAAGCTGCGCGAATGGCACGCCCGCAAGCAGCAGCTGGCCATGGCGCACACGCGCTGGCAGGCCGGCGGCGAGCTGCCCTACCTGGGCCGGCGCATCGTCATCGGCGTGGGCGGCGACAGCCGCCAGGCCGCGCTCTCGGGCGACGCCGACGCCCCGCGGGACGGCGACACGCTGTGGCTGGCCCTGCCCGCCAACGCCGACCAGGGCCGCATCCGCGACGCCGCCCAGGCCTGGCTGCAGCAGCGCGCCGGCGCCTGGTTCGGCGCGCGCCTGGCGCATTTCCTGCAGATCAGCGGCCTGAAGATCCGCCGCTGGCGACTGTCTTCCGCCGCGACCCGCTGGGGCTCGTGCACCAGCGACGGCAACATCATGCTGAACTGGCGCCTGATCCACTTCGCGCCGGCCATCATCGACTACGTGATCGCGCACGAGCTGGCCCACCTGCGCGAAATGAACCACAGCCAGGACTTCTGGCGCGAAGTGGGCCAGATCCTGCCCGATTTCGAGGACGCCAAGAACATCCTGCGGCGCCACGATCCGGCATCCCTGCCTCAATTCTGAGGCGCCTTGGAGACACGACGATGCTGCTGCTGATTCCCGGCCCGGTGACCACCGACGCGCGGGTGAGGGCCGCCGCGGCGCAGGACTATGCGCCCTGGGACAACGATTTCCGCGAACTCTACCGCCAGGTCTGCGCCGGCGTGCTGCGCGCCGCCTGCGCGCGGCCCGACGAACATGCCGCGCTGGCCCTGCCCGGCTGCGGCCACTTCGCCGTCGAGGCCGCGATCCGCACGCTGATGCCGCCGGGCGGACGCCTGCTGGTGCCGTCCACCGGCGCCTATGCCAGCCGCCTGCAGCGGCTCGCCGCCGAGGCCGGCCGCGTGGCCGTGCCGCTGTACGTGGGCGTGCGCGACCGCATCGATCCTCAGGCCGTGGCCCATGCCCTGGAACAGGACCCCACGATCAGCCACGTGGCCCTGGTCTACAGCGAAACCAGCAGCGGCATCTGCCACGATGCTCCCGCCATCGCCCGCGTCGCGCAGGCGCTGGGACGGCGCGTCATCGTCGACGCCGTTTCGGCCTTCGGCGCGCTACCGCTGGATCTGTCGGACCTGCCGGCCGTGGACGCGGTGGCGCTGACCGCCAACAAGTGCCTGGAGGGCCTGCCCGGCGCCGCCTTCGTGGTGGCGCGGCGCGACAGCCTGGAAGCCGCGCAGGGCCGCGCCGGCAGCTGGTCGCTGGACCTGGCCGACATCTATCAGCAAAGCCTGCAGCCCAATGCCGGGCCGCGCTTCACCCCGCCCGCGCCCACGCTGGCCGCCTTCGCCGTCGCGCTGGCGCGCTATCATGAGGAAGGCCGCGAGGCCCGCCTGGCGCGCTACACGGCCAATATGCGCGCGCTGTACCAAGGCGTGGGCGAGATCGGCCTGACGCCCTGGCTGCCGCCGGCGCTGCAGGGCCCCATCGTCGTCAATGTGCTGGCCCCGGACACGCCGGCCTGGGACCTGCAGGCCTTCGTCGACGCGCTCAAGCGCCGCGGCTACGTGCTCAGCAATTTCAAGAACACCGAACAGCCTTCGTTCCGTGTCGGCTGCATCGGCGCCTTCTCGGCCGATCAGATGCGGCAAGCCGTCCAGGCCATGGGCGAGGCGCTGTCCGAACTCGGCATCCGCGGGACCGCCGCCGGCCAGAAGCCGGTGCTCCCTTCCACCCTGACCGCATAGGAAACACCAACATGCGCCTGCTACACACCATGCTGCGAGTCGGCAACCTCGACAAGTCCATCGACTTCTACACCAACGTGCTCGGCATGCGCGTCCTGCGCCGCAACGACTACCCGGACGGCAAGTTCACGCTGGCCTTCGTCGGCTACCAGGACGAGGCCGAAGGCGCCGTCATCGAGCTGACCCACAACTGGGACACCGACAAGTACGACCTGGGCAGCGGCTACGGCCACATCGCCCTGGAAGTCGACAATGCCTACGAAGCCTGTGACAAGGTCAAGGAACGCGGCGGCAAGGTCACCCGCGAAGCCGGCCCGATGAAGCACGGCACGACGGTCATCGCCTTCGTCGAAGACCCCGACGGCTACAAGATCGAATTCATCCAGAAAAAAGGCCGAGTGGACTGACGCCCATGATCCACACCATCCTGAAGATGGGCGACCCTCGGCTGCTGCGCGTGGCCGCGCCCGTGGAGCATTTCGGCACGCCCGAGCTGCGCGCGCTGGTCGCGGACATGTTCGAGACCATGGCCGCCGCCCAGGGCGTGGGACTGGCCGCGCCGCAGATTGGCGTGGACCTGCAGCTGGTGATCTTCGGCTTCGACCGCAACGAGCGCTATCCCGACGCGCCGGCGGTGCCGCAGACCATCCTGTGCAATCCGGTCATCACGCCGCTGTCCGACGAGATGGAAGACGGCTGGGAAGGCTGCCTGTCGGTGCCTGGCCTGCGCGGCCTGGTGCCGCGCTACCGCCATATCCGCTACACCGGCCTGGATCCGCAGGGCCAGCCGATCGAGCGCGAGGCCGAGGGCTTTCACGCCCGCGTGGTGCAGCATGAATGCGACCACCTGATCGGGCGCTTGTATCCGTCCCGCATCCAGGACTTCAGCAAGTTCGGCTACACCGAGATCCTGTTCCCCGGCATGGACCCGAACAAGGACGATTGAGGACGCCGCTACACGGCGGCCTCAATCGCCGCTGGGCTGCGCATTGTCGCGTCCCGCGCCGGGCGACAGTTCCTCCGGCGCGAAATCATCCACCTGCAGCACCTCGGCCGCCGATGCCTCGGCGGCCTCCAGCTGCGCCGCCTGCGCATCGGTGATGGCGCCCTGCCGATGGGCTTCGCGCCAGTCGCGCAGGCCTGACTGGCGCAGTCGGTCGCGCAGCGGCTGCACCGCTTCCGCCAGTGCGAACGCGCGCGTCAGCTGACCCAGCGGGTCCGGCCCAGGCTCGCGTTGCAGTTCCGCCGCCAGGCGGTCATGCGTGGGCGAGGGTTTGAGCAACAGCTCGGCGCATTCGCGCGTCAAGGCGTCGTCCGGCCCCTTGGCGAGCCGCAGGGGCAGGATGGCTGCCCGCAGCCCCCAGGCCAGCACCCGACCCGGCAGGTTGGACAGCACCTGATCCATTGCCGTCTCGATACGCGCCGCGCCCTGCTCCATGCACCAGCGCACCAGCGGCAGGTCGTCGTGCTTGCGGCCTTCGTCTTCCCAGCGCTTGAGCACGGCCGACAGCAGGTACAGCTCGGACAGGATGTCGCCCAGCCGGGCGGAGATCAGCTCGCGGCGCTTGAGCGCGCCGCCCAGGCTGGCCAGCGCGGCGTCGGCCAACAGCGCGAACCCCGCGGCGTAGCGGCCCAGCCTGCGGTAGTGGCGTGCCGTCGGCCCCGCCGTGGGCGTGGGCGCCAGCATGCCGCCGGTCCAGGCCCGCCCGATGGCGCGCAAGGTCGTCATGCCCGCGTGCCGCAGATGACGCCAGAACACGTCGTGGAAGACCTCCATGCCGCGCTCTTCGTCCGGATTGCCCAGCGCCAGCATCTCGGGCATCAGGTAGGGATGCGCGCGGATGGCGCCCTGGCCGAAGATGATCAGGTTGCGCGTCAGGATGTTGGCGCCCTCGACCGTGATGGCGATGGGCACGGCGCGGTACAGCGAACCCAGGTAGTTGCGCGGCCCGTCGATCACGCCCCGGCCCGCGTGCACGTCCATGGCGTCGTTGACCGACTGGCGCATGCGCTCGGTCGCGTGATACTTCATGATGCCGGACACCACGGCCGGCTTGACGCCCTGGTTCAGCGCCGCGCAGGTCAGGCGGCGCGCGGCCTCGACCAGGTAGGCGTTGCCGGCCAGGTTGGCCAGCTTTTCCTGCACGCCCTCGAAGCGTCCCACCGGCAGGCCGAACTGCTCGCGCACGCGCGCGTACATGCCGGTGGCGTGAGCCCCCAGCGCGGCCGCCGCCGCCGACAGCGAGGGCAGTGAAATGCCGCGTCCGGCCGCCAGCGCGCTCATCAGCATCTGCCAGCCGTGGCCGGCGCGCTCCTCGCCGCCGATCAGCGCGTCCAGCGGCACGAACACGTCGCGGCCACGATTGGGGCCGTTCTGGAAGGCCTGCATGGCGGGCAGATGGCGCCGGCCGATTTCCACGCCCGGCGCATCGACCGGTACCAGCGCCACCGAGATGCCGATGTCGCGCATCTCGCCCAGGATGCCGTCGGGATCGGACAGCTTGAAGGCCAGCCCCAGCACCGTGGCCACCGGCCCCAGCGTGATGTAGCGCTTGTGCCAGTTCAGCCGGATGCCGATCAGCTCGCGCCCGTCCACCACCTGGCGGCAGACCACGCCGGTGTCGGTCATGGACGCGGCGTCCGAGCCGGCCTCGGGACTGGTCAGGCCGAAGCAGGGAATCTCGCGCCCGTCAGCCAGGCGCGGCAGCCAGTAGTCGCGCTGCGCCGGCGTGCCGAACTGCATCAGCAGCTCGCCCGGTCCGAGCGAGTTGGGCACCATCGCGGTGACGCCCGCCGTGACCGAGCAGGCGGAGATGCGGCGCACCACCTCGGAATGCGCGTAGGGCGAGAAGCCCAGGCCGCCGTAGCGGCGCGGGATGATCATGCCGAAGAAGCGCTGCGACTTCAGGAAGGCCCAGACCTCGGGCGGCAGGTCGCGGCGGTTCCAGCTGATGTCCCATTCGTCCAGCATGGCGCACAGCTGCGCCACGGGGCCGTCGATGAACTTCTGCTCTTCCGGCGTCAGCGTGGCGGCCGGCACGTCCAGCAACTTGCGCCAGTCTGGATTGCCGCTGAAGAGATCGGCCTCCCACCAGGTGTCGCCGGCCTCGATGGCCTCGCGCTCGGTCGCGGACATGGGCGGCAGCGCGCGCCGCGCCCAACGGTAGGCAGGTTCGGAAACGCGGCGCCGGCGCCAGGCGTTGAAATCCATGGGCTCCCCTTTTGCTGTCGTCGTCCCGGGGCCGCTGGCCCAGGGGCGCATCGGGTCAAAGTACCAGAATTGCGGGCGCGCGACCACGCGTGGGCCGTCCGACTCTGCGACAATGCCCGGGCGCCCAGTCGAGCCGCGCCCTGCGCCCAGGCGTGCAGGGCCGACGCCGCGCGGCCCATTTTTCGTACCATCAGGCCCAAGACATGCTGAACAAACTCTGGCTGAGTTTCTTTCTCGCCGCCGCGGCGGCCGCGTTCTACCGCTGGCTCGCCATCGGCGACGCCGAGGTCTTCCGCGCCATGATCGCCAGCCTGTTCGACATGGCCCGCGTGTCGGTGGAAGTGATGGTGCTGCTGTTCGGCACGCTGACGCTATGGCTGGGCTTTCTGCGCATCGCTGAAGCAGCCGGCCTGGTGGAAAGGCTGGCGCGGCTGCTGGGTCCGCTATTCGCGCGCCTGATGCCCGAGGTGCCGCGCAACCATCCCGCCATCGGCCTGATCACGCTGAACTTCGCCGCCAACGGCCTGGGGCTGGACAACGCGGCCACGCCTATCGGCCTGCGCGCCATGCGCGAGCTGCAATCGCTCAATCCCAAGCCCGACACCGCCAGCAACGCGCAGATCCTGTTCCTGGTGCTCAATGCCTCGTCGCTGACGCTCTTGCCGGTGTCGCTGTTCATGTTCCGCGCGCAGCAGGGCGCGGCCGATCCGACGCTGGTGTTCCTGCCCATCCTGCTGGCCACCTGCGCCTCCACGCTGGCCGGCTTCCTGGCGGTGGCGTTCTGCCAGCGCCTGAAACTGACGGATCCGGTGGTGCTGGCCTGGCTGGGCGGCGCCGCGCTGGCGCTGGGCGGCTTCATGGCGCTGCTGGCCAGCATGACGGCCGCCGCCATCGCCACGCTGTCCTCGCTGCTGGGCAACCTGACGCTGTTCTGCATCCTGCTGCTGTTCCTGCTGGCCGGCGCCTGGAAGAAGGTGCCGGTGTACGAGGCCTTCGTCGAGGGCGCCAAGGAAGGCTTCGACATCGCCAAGAACCTGCTGCCCTACCTGGTGGCCATGCTGTGCGCGGTGGGCATGCTGCGGGCCTCGGGCGCGCTCGACTTCCTGCTCGACGGCATCCGCTGGCTGGCCGCGCAGGCGGGCTGGGACGCGCGCTTCGTGGATGCCCTGCCCACCGCCCTGGTCAAGCCCTTTTCCGGCAGCGCGGCGCGCGCGCTGATGCTGGAGACCATGACGCACTTCGGCGTGGACAGCTTCCCCGCGCTGCTGGCCACCGTGGTGCAGGGCAGCACCGAGACCACCTTCTACGTGCTGGCGGTGTACTTCGGCGCCGTGGGCATCCTGCGCGCGCGCCACGCCGTGGCCTGCGCGCTGGTGGCCGACGCAGCCGGCGTGCTGGCCGCGATCGGCGTGTGCTACTGGTTCTTCGGTTGAGCGCCGCGCCGGCGGGCCGGCGGCGGCGTTGTCGAGCCAGGCCCGGCCCGGCCTTGCACGGCCGGGCCTGAGGCGACCCGGTCTGACGCGGCCCGCCCCACCCGCGTCAATCCACCAGCAGGATCTTCATGCCGTTGGTGCCGCCGCTGTCGCGGTAGAAATCGCCCTTGGTCAGAATGACCCAATCGCCGCTCTGCACCAGATTGCGCTTGCGCAGTTCGTCGATGGCCGCATTGCTCAGGTCGGCGGGCTCGTACTCGGACGGCGCGAACGGAATCGTGTAGACCCCGCGGAACATCGTCACGCGGTTCTGCGTGACGCTGTGCGGGCTGTAGCAATAGATCGGCACGCCCGAACGGATGCGCGACATGATCAGCGGCGTGTGGCCGCTTTCGGTCAGCGCGATGATGGCCTTGACGCCGGGAAAGTGGTTGGCCGCATACATGGCGGCCAGCGCGATGGTCTCGTCGCAGCGCGTGAAGGTCTCGCCCAGGCGATGGTGCGACTGGGTCGAGGTCGGGTGCTTTTCCGCGCCCAGGCAGACGCGCGCCATGGCCTGCACCGTCTCGACCGGATACTGGCCCGAGGCGCTCTCGGCCGACAGCATCACGGCGTCGGTGTAGTCGAGCACGGCGTTGGCCACGTCCGAGACTTCGGCGCGCGTGGGCATGGGACTGGAGATCATGGACTCCATCATCTGCGTGGCGGTGATCACGACCTTGTTCAGCGTGCGCGCGTGCTGGATGATGCGCTTCTGGATGCCCACCAGCTCGGCGTCGCCCACTTCCACGCCCAGGTCGCCGCGCGCCACCATGACGCCGTCGCTGGCGCGGATCAGCGCGTCCAGCGCTTCGTCGTCGGCCACGGCCTCGGCGCGCTCGATCTTGGCGATGATCCAGGCATCGCTGCCGGCCGCGTGCAGCAGGGTCCGCGCCTCGTCGATGTCGCTGCCATAGCGCGGAAACGAGACCGCCACGTAGTCCAGTTCCATCTCGGCGGCGAGCTTGATATCGACGCGATCCTTGTCGGTCAGGCTGGGCGCCGACAGGCCGCCGCCGCGGCGGTTGATGCCCTTGTTGTTGGACAGCGGGCCGCCCACCGTGACGGTGGTGTGGACCTCATCGCCCTCGACGCTGTCCACCACCAGTACCACGCGGCCGTCGTCGAGCAGCAGCTCGTCGCCCACGCGGCAGTCCTGCACCAGTTCCGGGTAGTCGATGCCGACGATGCTGGCCGTGCCCGCTTCCTTGGGATGGACGCGCGACAGCGTGAAGGGCTGGCCCACCTGCAGCTGCACCAGCTTGTCGGTGAAGCGCGCGATGCGGATCTTCGGTCCTTGCAGATCGCCCATGATCGCGACGTAGCGGCCCTGCCGCGCCGCGATCTCGCGCACCAGGCGCGCGCGTTCGCGGTGATCGTCGGCGCTGCCGTGCGAGAAGTTCAGTCGAGCCACGTCCAGCCCGGCCCGGATCAGGGCCTCGATGCGCTCGGGCGTCGACGTCGACGGACCCAGGGTGGCGACAATTTTGGTGCGGCGCAGTACGGGCATGGGAATCCTATCTCGCAAGAAACAACGGAAACGCTATGGTACGACGCGATGCGACAGCGCGGGTATCATGAACGCCACCTATCCTGACCAGGCCTGTCCGCATCGTGAAAATCGTCATCGCCCCCGACTCGTTCAAGGAAAGCATTTCCGCGCCGGCCGCGGCCGAGGCCATCGCCCGCGGCGTGAAAGCCGCCTTTCCTGGCGCACAGACCGTATGCGTGCCCATGGCCGATGGCGGCGAGGGCACGGTCGAGGCAGTGCTCGCCGCCGCCTCGGGGGAGGCGCGCATGCAGACCGTGAACGATGCGCTGGGCCACAAGGTCGACGCGGCCTGGGGCATGCTGGCCGACGGCACGGCCGTCATCGAAATGGCCGCCGCTTCCGGCCTGGAACTGATCGCGCCCGCGCGCCGCGACCCGATGCGCGCCAGCAGCCACGGCGTGGGCGAGCTGATCCTGGCCGCGCTCGATGCTGGAGCGCGCCATATCATCCTGGGGCTGGGCGGCTCCGCCACCAACGACGCCGGCGCCGGCATGCTGACCGCGCTAGGCGCGCGGCTGCTGGATGCCGAGGGACACAGCCTGCCGCCCGGCGGCGGCGCGCTGGCGCGGATCGCCGCCATCGATATCCGCGGACTCGACTCCAGGCTGGCCGGCGTGCGCATCGACGTAGCCTGCGACGTGGACAATCCGCTCTGCGGCCCGCAGGGCGCGTCGCACGTGTTCGGTCCGCAGAAAGGCGCGACGCCCGAACAGGTGCGGGAGCTGGACCAGGCGCTGGCACGCTTTGCCGACATCTGCGCGCGCAGCCTGGAGGCCGACCATCGCGATGCGCCCGGCGCGGGCGCCGCGGGCGGCCTGGGCTTCGCGGCCAAGGCCTTCCTGGACGCACGCTTTCGCCCCGGCGTGGAGATCGTGGCCGAGCTGGGCGGACTGGCGCAAGTCGTGGAAGGCGCCACGCTGGTGTTCACCGGCGAAGGCCGGATGGATGCGCAGACGCTGCGCGGCAAGACGCCGGCCGGCGTCGCCCGGATCGCCCGGCAGGCAGGCGTGCCCGTGGTGGCTTTGGCCGGCTCGCTGGGCGAAGGCTACGAGGCCCTGCACGCCTGCGGCATCAGCGCGGCGTTCAGCCTCGCGCCCGGCCCCATCACGCTGCAGCAGGCGCTCAACGACGCCGAACGCCTGCTGCACGATCGCGCGCGCGACGTGATGCAGCTATGGATGGCCGCGCAGAAGCGCATGCTGTAGCACACGGCGCCAGCCTGCCGCGCCAGCGGCAGGCGAGCCTTCGGGAAGTGGCCGCGAAGAAACGGCCTGGCGCTCAGCCGGCCTGCAGCACGCCCGCCGCGACCAGCGCATCGGCCAGGCGGATGTACCGGTCCACCGACACGTCCTCGGCGCGCGCCGTGGGCGCGATGTCCAGCGCTTCCCAGGGCACCTGCGGCGCCCAGTCCGCCAGCACGCGGCGCAGCATCTTGCGGCGCTGGGAAAACGCCCGCGCCACCACCGTCTCGAACGTCTTGGCGCTGACGGGACGCAAGCGATCCCCGGGCAAGGGCATCATGCGCACGACTGCCGACACCACCTTGGGCGGCGGGTCGAAGGCCTCGGGCGGCACGTCGAACAGCTTGTGCATGCGGTAGCGCGATTGCAGCATCACCGACAGGCGGCTGTAGTCGCTGGAACCGGGCTCGGCCACCATGCGATCGATCACTTCCCGCTGCAGCATGAAATGCTGGTCGCGGATGTGGTCGGCCGAGGCCATGAGGTGGAACAGCAGCGGGCTGGAGATGTTGTACGGCAGATTGCCGACCACGCGCAGTCCAGGGCCGAACTGCGCGAAATCCACGGTCAGCGCGTCGGCCTCGACCACCGTCAGGCGGTCGGCCTCGAACTGCTTGCGCAGCCGCGCGGCCAGATCGCGATCGATCTCGACCACGGTGAGACGATCCAGCCGCTCCAGCAGCGGCCGGGTGAGCGCGGACAGGCCGGGCCCGATTTCAACCACCGCATCGCCACGGGCGGGCGCGACCGCCCGGACGATGGACTCGACGACGCTGTCGTCGGTCAGGAAGTTCTGGCCAAAGCGCTTGCGCGCCTGGTGTTGAGACATGAGCGGCCTAGCGGTTGTTCTGTTGGATGCGTTGTTGCTTTTCCAGGCGGTTATCCACGTAGGCCTGGGCGCGCAACTGGTCCAGCCAATCCTCGAAGGCGGGCTGGGCGCGACGCTCGAACAGGATCTGGCGGGCCTTCATGCGCGCCATTTCGTCGGTCGCGTCATGCTGGCGTCGCTCTTCGACCTGGATCAGGTGCCAGCCGAACGGCGATTGCACCGGCTGGCTGAGCTCGCCGGGCTGCAGCGCGTTCATCGCAGCCTCGAAAGGCGGCACGGTTTCGCCGGGATTCAGCCAACCCAGCTCGCCGCCCTGCGGCGCGGTCGAGTCCTGCGAATATTGACGCGCCATGTCCTCGAACTTGGCATCGCCCGCCACCAGGCGCTGGCGCACCTGCTCCAGGCGCTGACGCGCCAGCTGGTCGCTCATGACCGTGGACGTCTTGATCAGGATGTGGCGCGCGCGGGTCTGCGTGACCTGCATGGATGCCGGCTGCTGCGCGTGCTGCGGCTGGGGCTTGGGCTGCGGCGCCGGGGCCGGCGCGGGCGCGCGGGCGGTGCGGGCCGGGGCCGGCTGCGCCGTGCCGCGGTCCAGCACCTTGATGATGTGGAAACCGTTGCCGCTCTGGATCAGGGCGCTGACCTGGCCCTTCTGCAGATTGCCGACCGCCTTGACGAACAGGTCGGGCCAGCCGTCCAGCGGACGCACGCCCATGACGCCGCCCTGCAGCGCCTCGGGACCGTCGGAGGACGCGGCCGCGAGGCTGGCGAAATCGTCGCCGCGCTTGGCGCGGGCCAGCAGGCCCTCGGCCTTCTTGCGCAACACAGTCAGCTGCTCAGGCGACGAGCCTTCAGGCACGCGCACCAGGATCTGCGCGAGCGCGTACAGCATCGGCCCGCTGGGCGCCGCCGCCTGCTCGGGCGCGGGTTCCGGCTGCGCCTGCGGCTGAGGCTGAGGCTCGGCCTGCGCCTGCGCGGCGAACGCCGGGTTGCGGCGCTGGTCGCGCAGGAAGGCATCGACTTCCGCGTCCGAAATCACGATGGTGGAATCGACGGCGCGCTGGCGCAGGCGGTCCATGCGGATTTCGTCGCGCAGGGACTTGCGGTAGTTGTCCCAGGACACGCCCGATTTTTCGATTTCCTTGCGCAGCTGCTCCACGCCGATCTTGTTGCGCGCCGCGATGGCCTGGGTGGCCTGATCCACCTGGGCGTCATCCACGCGGATGCCCATGCGATCGGCCTCGTGGCGCTGCACGCGTTCCATGATGAGCCGCTGCAGCACCTGGTGCTGCAAGGTCTGGCCGTCAGGCACCTGGATGCCGCGCGCCTTCAGGTCGCCGGCGATGCGCAGCGACGCATCATGCAGTTCGCGCAGCGTGATCACGTCCTTGTCGACCACGGCGGCAATGCCGTCGACGAACTGCTCGGACTGCGCGGGCGCCGCGCTTTTTTGCGCGGCGGCGGGCTTGCCGCCGCCCTTGCCGGCGGGCTCCGCCGCATGAGCGGCCGGCAAGCCGGCGCAAAGGGCCAACAGCAGAGCGCTGCCGGACAGGCGGCGCAAGGAGTGCAACCTACGCATCATTCATACCTTTCAAATGTGGTCCCGTTCGGCACAGGCGGGGTAATGCGGCTGTAGCCGGGGATACTTCTGTTCAGCAGGTTCATCGGGTCGGTGCCCAGGGCGCCCAGACCGGTCAGCTCAAGCTGGAAGAACACGGCGGAGTTGGCGTCCTTGGCCGACACCGCGTAACGCTGATAGACCACGCGGCCTACCCAGCAGCAGTCGCCCTTGTATTCCAGGCCGGCAATGGCCTGGGTGACGCGGGGGGAGTCGTTGTAATCGGCGATCGTCGAGTTGGGACCCGAACGCAGGGAATAGTCCACGCGGCCCACGCCATACCAGCGCTTGGTGAGTGGCCATTGAACCGCCAGGCTGATCTGGTTCTGGCCCTGAGGCTGGTAATTGACGTTGGGCAAGGGATCGCGCTGATAACGATACGCCAGGGCAACCGTGGTCAAGCGCTGCGGCGACCAGCGAGCGCTCATCAAGGCGCGCGACCATTTGCTGTCATAGGGGTTGTACTGGGCAGCCACGTCGGTCGAAAGCGTGTCCGTTAGGGCTGCGCTGGCCGCGACCAGGAAATCCGAACGCACATTCTTGCGCGGCGTCTCGCCAGGCAGGATGACCCTTTGATCCGAGAAATAGATACGCTGTGCGGCAGACAGCGACAGGCGCTCGAAACCCGTCTCCGCATCAAGCCAACGCGTGGTCAAAGCCGCGGTCAGCTGATTCGCATCGGCGATCCGATCCCAGCCACCAGTGTAGATGTTCTCTTCGAATGCCTGGGAAAAACTGAAATCGGCGAGCGAGGTGTCGTAGACCGGCAAATGACTCTGGTCGCGGTACGGCACTCGCAGGTAATACAGCCGCGGCTCCAGTGTCTGAATGGACGATTTGCCGAACAGCGTAGTCTCTCGGTCGAACACCAGGCCCGCGTCCAGAGAGAATATCGGCACGGTGCGCGAAGCATTGCGCGCATAATTCGACGAACCAGGCATGTAGGCCCAATCGGTGCGATACCAATTCGTCTGGTACTGCGTGAAATTCACGCCTGCCTTGGGAACAATGAACCAGCCGGGCCGGACAATCGGATACGAAACCGTCGGATAGGATTGTAGACGGTCACCGTCCGGGCCATAGCGAGTAGCGCCGAGCAAAGGTCTACGGAAACGAACGGCGGTGGACGTCCAGTCCACATCGAAGCCACCCCAGTCATAACGGGCGCCACGCAAATAAAACTCGGGCACTTTGTCATAAGGCGGCGCAAGCGGCGCATCTGGATCCTGCAATGTCTGGTACTTGTAGACCTGTGCGTAGGCACTCCAATAATTCGAGCTCCAGCCTATCCGCCCGCGTTGTGGCAACAGCGTCGTGGACGCCTGGTTCAATCCGAGCTGGGAAATGTCTCGGAAGTAGTTGTCATCCGAGACCTTGGCGTAGTCCCAGTCGGTGTAGAAACCGTTGCCGAGGATCTGCTGATGTGCCCAACGGAACATCCAACGATCGCGGTCCCTCAATTGATCGCTGGGAAGATAGGTACCGATCATCGCGCCGCCGTAACCAGAGCCCATATACCGGAACTCGCCGCCCAGCTGCATCCCGCGCTTCGAGAAATAGCGCGGCACCAGCGTCATGTCATAGTTCGGCGCCAGGTTGAAGTAGTACGGCAGCGAAATATCCAGACCGCTCTGGCTGGTCGTGCCATACGTGGGCATCAGGAAGCCCGACTTGCGTTCCTTCTTGACCGGGAAGGTCATGTAGGGCGAGGCCAGGATCGGCACGTCCTTGAAATACAGCACGCCGTTGCGCGCCACGCCTTCGTTCTCGTCGAAGTCGACGTCGACCGTGGTGGCCTTGATGTACCACGACGGCTTCTCGCAGTTGCAGCCGCTGTAGGTCACGGTGTGCAGCCGCATCTGCGACTTGCTGAAGATGTCCGCGTGTTCGGCGACGGCGAAGCCGCCGGTGGCGCCCATCCAGAAATTCGGCTTCTCGATCTCGCCCGTGTACTTGTCGACGTTGAACTTGGCCCGCGGACCCGTCACCAGGGTGCCGTCGCGCATCATGCGCGCGCTGCCCTCGACGTCGACCTCGCCACTGTCCTTGCGATAGTTGATGCGGTCGCCCTTGATGACGCCGTCGATGCGGCGCACCTGCGCATTGCCGGTCAGGGTCAGGTCGGAATCTGGATCGCCGTCGATTGAATCGGCTTCGAGATATGCGGGAATATTGCCGTCCGGCAGGCTGTGCAGCCGCAGGCCGGGGGACGTGCGCAGCACGGGCGCCGAAGCGGCGGGCGTTTCTGACGCGGCCGTCCCTTGGCTGCCCTGGGCCTGAGCGGCCCCGGCAACGCTGACAGCAGATAGGATCAACCACCGAACCTTGCGCACGAGTGAAAAAAGCCCTTATCGACGATGGAAGAAGCCGGCACTGGCGCTCGCAGGGAGCCAAAGCCAACGGAAATGACCCGGTATTATAGAGAAGCCGCGCCATGCGCCCAGACTTATGTGCGCCGGACGCAAAATTCCGCAATATCGTCCTTCCCACACGGATCTTTCTTGAAAACCCCTCTAGACCCCCGCCTGACGCAGATCCGCAACTGGCTGACCGGCCTGCCCGCCTCCCTGAACCTGGCCGTGGACACCCTGCGCCCGGCTTCCGCCGACGCCAGCTTCCGCCGTTATTTCAGGCTGGACGCGGGCGACCGGACGCTGATCGTCATGGATGCCCCGCCCGAGCACGAAGACTGCCGCCCGTTCCTGCATGTGGGCGGGCTGCTGCGCGGCGTTGGCCTGAACGTGCCTGCCGTGCTGGAGCAGGACCTCGGCCAGGGGCTGCTGCTGCTGTCCGACCTGGGCCAGCAGAACTACGTCGAGCGCATCCGCGCCGGCATCGGCGACCGCGAGCTGCAGACGCTGTACCGCGAAGCCCTGGCCGCCCTGGTCAAGATGCAGCAGGCGCCGGTCACCGGCCTGGCGCCCTACGACACGGCCCGGCTGGCGGAGGAGCTCAAACTCTTTCCGGAATGGTACGTGAGCCGGCATCACGGCGTGACGCTGGACGACAAGATGAGCAGCGCGCTGGACAAGATCTTCGCCCTGCTGTCCGCCAGCAACGGGGGACAGCCCACGGTCCTGGTCCATCGCGACTACCACTCGCCCAATCTCATGGTCTGCGACCAGCCCCAATATGGCCCCAATCCCGGCATCATCGATTTCCAGGACGCGCTGGCGGGCCCCATCACCTATGACCTGGCCTCGCTGGTGACCGACGCCCGCACCACGTGGGAAGAGCCCCAGCAGCTGGACTGGGCGATCCGCTACTGGGAAATGGCGCGCGCCGCCGGCCTGCCGGTGGATGCCGACTTCGCCGAATTCCACCGCGCCTATGAATGGATGGGCCTGCAGCGCAACCTGCGCATCCTGGGCGTGTTCGCGCGCCTGAACCACCGCGACGGCAAGAAGCACTACCTGGATCACATGCCCCGCGTGAACGGCTATGTCCGGCAGGTGGCGCAGCGCTACGGCGTGTTCACCCCCCTGCTGCGCCTGCTGGACACGCTGGACGGCCGCGAAGCCAAAGTCGGGTATACCTTCTGATGCGGGCCATGATCCTGGCCGCCGGCCGCGGCGAGCGCATGCGCCCGCTGACCGACCGGCTGCCCAAGCCCCTGCTGCCGGCCGGCGGCCAGCCCCTGATCGTCTGGCACCTGCGGCGCCTGGCCGCCGCCGGCATCCGGGACATCGTCATCAACCACGCCTGGCTGGGCCACGAAATCGAACAGGCCCTGGGCGACGGATCGAACTACGGCGTGCGCATACGCTATTCGCCCGAACAGACTGCGCTGGAAACCGCCGGCGGCATCGCCCAGGCGCTGCCGCTGCTGGGCGACGCGCCCTTCCTGGTGGTCAACGGCGACGTCTGGTGCGACTGGCAGCCGGACGCCGCCCACGCCCTGGCCGCCGACCTGCAGCCGGACAGCGCCTGGCTGCTGCTGGTGGACAATCCCCAGCACCACCCCGGCGGCGATTTCGTGCTGGAGCCGGACGGACGGGTCCATGATGGCGACGGCTCGCGTTTGACCTTCTCCGGCATCGGCGTCTACCATCCTGGCTTGTTCGCCGGCCTGGCCCGCGGCACGGCAGCCCGGATGGCGCCCCTGCTGCGCCAGGCCATGGCGCGCAACGCGGTGCGCGGCGCGCGCCACACGGGCAGGTGGACCGACGTCGGCACGCCGGAACGGCTGGCCGAACTGGACGCCGAACTCGGCGGCAAGCCCTGCTGATGTCCACATATTTCACAATATCAAGGTGCGCAACCAGGCTTGTCCGCGCGCCCAACCACCCTCGCTGGCGGGGTATCCTCTGACGCTTTGGCGCGCCTCGGGCGCGTCTGCCGCATACGTCGCAGAGTTTTTCTAGGAATTTGGGGATGTTTGGAAAATCGCAACGGGCCGTATTCAAGCCCTCCGTCTATCAGCCGGGCCAACGCACGCGGCGCATGCCGCGCTGGCTGGTGCTGCTTCTGGTGGGCATCGGCCTGGGCGCCGGCGGCGTGCTTTTCCTGCAGACCAACTACGGCCCGCAGCGCCTGACGGTGGAACAATCCGAACAGCTGCACAGCGAGCTCAGCGCCGCCAACCTGGAACGCCAGCGCCTGCAATCCCAGCTGGAAGAAACCACCCAGCAGCGCGATGCCAACAAGACCGGCCATGAAAAGCTCACGTCCGACCTGGCCGAGGCCCGCAGCAAGATCGACGCGCTGAACAAGGAACTGGTGCTGTTCCAGGACGCCATGCCGGCCGATCCGCGCGGCGGCAACCTGGGCATCCGCTCGGCCACGTTCAAGCGCGCGCCCGGCCTGCTCGACTTCCAGGTGCTGGTGATGCGCGAAGAGCGCCAGGGCGCGCCGTTCAAGGGCACCCTGACCTTCTCCATCGATGGCAGCTACCCCAACGGCCGCGTCGCCACCATCACGCCGGAAGGCCCGACGCTGAACGTGGACCGCTACGACTACGCGCTCGGCCAGCTCAAGCTGCCCGACGGCTTCACGCCCAAGGTCGTGGTGCTGCGCGTGATGGACGGCGCGCAGAAGCAGCAGGCCATGCGCATCTATTACGTACGCAACTGATCGTCCCCGCCGGGCGCGGCTCCCGCGCCCATTCCGGCTCCGCCAGGAGCCGGCCCTTCACGCCGCCTTCGGCGCCGTGGCGCCCAGTTGCTGCGCCGCCTCGTCCATGAACTGCGCCATGCGCACATCCAGCTCGGTGACCCCGCCGGCGTCATGCGTGGTCAGCAGCACATCCACCCGGTTGTAGACGTTGGTCCATTCAGGATGATGGTCCAGCTTTTCCGCGAACATGGCGGCGCGCGCCATGAAGGCGAATGCGGCATTGAAGTTGGCAAAGCGATAGCGCTTCTCGATGGCGTCGCGCTCGGCGACGGCCTGCCAGCCGCTCAACGCGGCCACCGCGATCTGGGCGCCGATGCGCGCGGGCGGAAACATGCTCATGGTGGACTCCTGGCTATCAAATGAATCAAGGCGGCGGCGCCCCGCGCCCGCCGCCTCGCTCGCCGGACCGCGGTCGCGCCTATTGCTTGACGGCGTACAGGTAGATCTCCCCCCGCCGGTTCGCCGCGCGCCCCTCGGCGGTGGCATTGTCGCCGATCGGATCGTTCGGCCCGCGGCCCTCGACCGACAGGCGGCCGGCGGCCACGCCCTGGCGCGCCAGGTAGTCGGTCACGCTCTTGGCCCGATTGACCGACAGGGTCTGGTTATGCGCCATCGCCCCGGTGCTGTCGGTATGGCCGACGACCTTGGCGCGCAGCTCCTGGTGCTGGTTGAGCGAGCGCGCCACAGAATCCAGCACGGGCAGCAGCGCCGGCTTGAGCTGGGTCTTGTCGGTATCGAACGAGACATTGCTGGGGATGTTGACCTTGAGGCTGCCGTCGGGCATTTCGACCACGTCGATTCCCAGCGAGGACGCGCCGGACTTCTGCACATCGTCCTTCACGACCTTCCAGTTGTAGCCGACCAGGCCGCCCGCCACGGCGCCGATACCCGCGCCGATCGCGGCGCCCTTGCCATTGCCGATCAGGGCGCCCAGGCCCGCGCCCACCGCCGCGCCCGCGCCCGCGCCTATGGCGGTATTGTTCTGCTGCTGCGTGGCGCAGCCCGCCAGCAGCCCTCCCGAAACAACGACGACAGCGATACGGTTGAACATTGTTCTTGAGTTCATGACAACCTCCACTTACCAGTCGGATCCGCCGGAAGATTCCGGCTGATCCATGCTAGCAAGCGCGCCGGAGCCGCGCGCAACATTTTGTAGAGGCCGCTCTCGTCCTTGCGACCGACGGCGGCCGGCCGATGCCGTGCGCCGGCAGGCTTTCAGGCGCCAAAGCGCGCCAGCCACGGCAGCGCCTCGGCCAGGCCCGGCGATTGGCGTTCCGGCTCGGGCGCGCCGGGCGGCAGCGCCAGGCCGACGCGGTTGTGCCAATAGGTCCGCAGGCCCACGCGGCTGGTGCCGAACAGATCGTAGCCGGAGCCCGCGACGAAGGCGGCGCGCCCGGGCTGCACGTCCAGCCGCGCCAGCGCCAGTTGGTAAGGCCGCGGGTCCGGCTTGTAGTAGCCCGCCTCTTCCGACGTCACGACCACGTCCCAGTCCACGCCCAGCAGCGCGGCGGCGCGATGTCCCAGCGCCCTGGAGCAGTTGGTGACCACGCCCAGCCGGCAATGCGGACGCAGCGCCGTCAGCAGCTCGCGCGCGCCGTCCCAGGCAGGCAGCAGCCCCCAGTTCGCCTCCAGCGCGGCGGGCGCGGAAGCGGGCAGGCCGACCGCCTCGGCGGCCTCGGCCACCAATTGCTCGTAAGGCAGGTAGGCGCCGCAGCCATAAGTGCGGCGCAGGTACTCCGCGCGCCACGCGCGTCCCTGCGGCTCCGAACCGGCTGCGGTGTTCCAGACCGTCCAGGAATCGAGCAAGGCGGTCAGCAGGTCGAACAGCACCGCCTGGGGAAAACTGTCCTCCGCGTCGGAACGGGGATGATCGGGGCTGGCGCCGGCGTTTGTAACAGACATGGAATGGACACTCCGGAAAACTGCGGAAGCAATCACTATAAGAAGCCGCGCCCCCGCTGTGATTTAGTCCCCATGCAACTGACCTTTAGGTCTGACTTAACGGCAGCGCGTCCTCCCGGCCAGCCGCCGGGCCGGCAGGACGCGGCCTCGCCGCCGTGTCGCCATGGTAAAAATGCCCGGACGACTGCTCCGGTCGAACTACCAAGGTGATGCCATGAACCCGACTTCTCCGTCCCGTATCCCCGCAACCCTGATACCCGGAGACGGCATCGGCCCGGAAGTCGTCGAAGCCACCGTGCAGGTGCTGGACGCCCTGGGCAGCCCGTTCGACTGGGATGTGCAGCAGGCCGGCATGGCCGGCGTCGCCAGCGCGGGCGATCCGCTGCCCGCCGCCACGCTGGCCAGCATCCGCGAGCGCCGGCTGGCGCTGAAAGGACCGCTGACCACGCCCGTCGGCACGGGCTTTCGCTCATCCAATGTGCGCCTGCGCGAGGAATTCGAGCTGTTCGGCAACGTCCGCCCGGTCAACACCATCGTGCCCGGCCGCTACGAAGACATCGACCTGGTGCTGATCCGGGAAAACCTGGGCGGCTTCTATGTCGCGCACGAGTTCTACATCCCGCAGGGCAACGACCCGCACGCGGCGGCCGTCTGCACCGGCATGAATACGCGCGAAGGCAGCGAGCGCATTGCCCGCTTCGCGTTCGAGTACGCGGTCCGGCATGGCCGCAAGAAGATCACCGTGGTCCACAAGGCCAACATCCTCAAGGCGCTGACCGGCCTGTTCCTAGAGGCCTGCAAGCATGTCGCCAAGGAGTACGAAGGCAGGGTCGAGGTGGACGACATGATCGTGGACGCCTGCGCCATGCAGCTCGTACTCAATCCCTGGCGCTTCGACATGCTGTTGTGCACCAACCTGTTCGGCGACATCCTGTCCGACCAGCTGGCCGGCCTGGTCGGCGGCCTGGGCATGGCGCCGGGCTCGAACTTCGGCAGGGACGCCGCCATCTTCGAGGCGGTGCACGGCTCGGCGCCTGACATCGCGGGCAAGGGCGTGGCCAATCCGATTTCGCTGATGCTGGCCGCCGCCATGATGCTGGAGCATGTAGGCCGGGCCGGCGACGCCCAGCGGTTGAAGCAAGCCATCTCCGCCACCATCAACACCGACAAGGTGGCCACGCGCGACCTCGGCGGCACGGCCGGCACGCGCCAGTTCGCCGAGGCGGTCTGCCGGCGGCTCTAACGGGCCGTCAGCTCAGGCGCCGGCGGTGCGCCACCCAGGCCACCGCCGCGGTGAACACCGCCACCAGCGCGCAGATGATCCAGAAACCGCCGCGGTCCTCGGCCAGCGGAATGCCGCCCACGTTCATGCCGAACAGGCCGGCCATGATGTTGATGGGCAGCGCCAGGACCGTGACCAGCGTCAGCGTGAACAGCGTGCGATTGTTCTGCTCCTGCAGGCGCGCCGCGATCTCTTCCTGCAGCAGCCTGATGCGCTCGATCAGGCCCGCCATGTCGCCCAGCACGACGGAGAATTCCTCCGTCGACTCCCGCAGTTCCTGCACGTCGCGCGGCTGCAGCCAGGCCGGCGGACGCGCCAGCAGGCGGAACACCGAGCCCGGCTCGGGCGCCAGCGTGCGCTGCAGCCGCACCAGCACCCGGCGCGTTGCCGCCAGGTCCACCCGCGCCGGTCCCGACTGCGCGGCCAGGAAGCGGTCCTCGATCCCGTCCACATCCAGGCTGGCCTTGCGCACGATCTCGGTCATCAGGTCGGCCTGATCCCGCATCAGGTGCGCCAGCAGCTCGGCCGGCGAACGGAAGCGCTCGCCCCGACGCACATGCTCGCGCAGCCGGTCCAGCGAGCGCAGCGGCTTGTGGCGCAGCGTGACCAGCAGCTTGCGCCTCGCGCACACCCACAGCGTGGCCACCTGGGCCGGCGTGCGCTCGAAATCGAAGATCACGTCGTTGAACACGGCAACCAGCGCGCGCTCCTGCTGCTCGATGCGCGTCGAATGGGCCGCCTCGCCCAGCATGGCGATGAAGGCGTCCGGCAGTTCCAGATGCGCCTGCAGCCAGCGCACACAGCCGGCCTGGGACAGGTTCATGTGCAGCCAGAGGAAATCGCCCTCTTCCGATTCGTTCGCGCTGTCCGCCAGCCGCTGTGCCAGCGCCTGCGAATCGAGTTCGGCGCCGGGGCCGTCCGGTGTGAAGCGGAAGGCGCAGATCAGGCCCGAGATGTCGGATTCATAGCCTGCTGCCGTCGATGTCGTCATCATGATCCGCGCTCATGGCGTAGCGATGGCGGGCCGTTGCGGCCCGCCCTGGGATCGGGATGGTGACGCCGAAATGTGACAGTCGAAAGACAGGCGCCGGCCGGTTCAATAGCGGTCCGGCACGAACATGTGCTCGGGCACGGGATGGCGCAGGTAGTCCTGGTGATGCACACGCTCCGGCAACTGCACTTCCGTGTGATCCACCGGCAGATAGGGCACCTGGTCCAGCAGGTGGGTGATGCAGTTCAAGCGGGCCTTTTTCTTGTCGTCGGCGCGCACGATCCACCAGGGCGACTCGGGGATGTGGGTGCGCTCCAGCATGACTTCCTTGGCCTGCGTGTACGCCTCCCAGCGGCGGCGGCTCTCCAGGTCCATCGGGCTCAGCTTCCATTGCTTGAGCGGATCGTTGATGCGGCTCTCGAAGCGGGCTTCCTGTTCGTTGTCCGACACCGAGAACCAGTACTTGATGATCTGGATGCCGCTGCGGGCCAACATCTTCTCGAACTCGGGCGCGGAGCGGAAGAACTCCTCGTACTCGGCATCGTTGCAAAAGCCCATGACCCGCTCCACGCCCGCGCGGTTGTACCAGCTGCGGTCGAACAGCACGATTTCGCCCGCGGCGGGCAGATGCGCCGCATAGCGCTGGAAATACCATTGCGTGCGCTCGCGCGAGGTCGGCGCCGGCAGCGCGGCCACGCGGCATACGCGCGGATTCAGGCGCTGCGTGATGCGCTTGATGACGCCGCCCTTGCCGGCGGCATCGCGGCCCTCGAACAGCACGACCAGGCGATGGCCGGAGTGCACCACCCAGTCCTGCAGCTTGACCAGTTCGCCCTGCAGGCGCAGCAGTTCGCGGAAATAGCGCTGGCGATTGGCGCGCCAGTCTTCGTCGGAAGTGTCTTCGCCGTCCAGCCGGCGATCGTCCAGTTCCAGCTCCAGCTCTTCATCCAGGCTGTCGATCAGATCCGCCTGCAGGCGCAGTTGCCGTTCCAGCGCGGCCACGCCGTCGCGTTCGAGTGCGTTTTCCATGTAGCCCCCCATGGCGCGCCGGGCGCGCCGTTGTCTTGCAGGCACATGCCTGACCCACCCGATTCTGGACGATGAATATGACAGGCGCTTGTCCCGCGCCGATGTGGCCATTTGTCACGCCCATGCAACCGCCCGCTGCTGGAATACCGGCGCCCGCGGCTGGCCGCGGCGCGGCACCGGGGGCCGCGCCGCGCGTGCCGCGCCCTCCGCACCCCGGCGCCGCATCACCGCGCCACCCAGCCAGAGCAGACCCAGACATGGACCGCAGAACATTCATCAAGTGGGGCAGTTTCCTGACCATCTCCACCGCCAGCGCCGGCCTGGCGGGCTGCAACGGCAGCAGCGACGACGATGACGACAGCCCCGGCACGCCGGACAATGGCAACGGCGCGCGCTACCAGTTCCCGCAGGGCGTGGCCTCGGGCGATCCCCGCCCCGGCAGCGTGGTGCTGTGGACCCGCGCGGTCGGCGCAGACAACGCGGCGGTGCCGCTGCGCGTGCAGGTAGCGCGCGACGAGAGCTTCAAGCAACTGCTGGTCGACGACGCCATCCGCGCCGAACCAGACTGGGATCACACGGTGCGCCACAAGGTCGTGGGTCTGGATGCCGGCGCCACCTACTACTACCGCTTCATCGCCGGCGCCAGCGCCAGCCCCGTTGGCCGCACGCGCACCGCGCCCGCCGAGAACGCCGCGGTGGCGCAGCTGAAGTTCGCCTTCATCTCCTGTCAGGACTGGAGCGTGAACCACTGGGCCGGCTTCGACGAGCTGCTGACCCAGGACCTGGACTTCATCGTGCACCTGGGCGACTACATCTACGAAACCGTGAAAGCCGGCTTCCAGACCGGCGCCGTGGAAAGCGCGCACGCGCCGCTCAGCCTGCCCGACGGCACCAAGCGCGCCGATGGCGCCATCTACGCCACCACGCTGGCCGACTACCGCAGCCTGTACCGCAACTACCGCAGCGATCCGCGCCTGCAGGCGCTGCACGCGCGCTTTCCCATGATCGCCATCTGGGACGACCACGAATTCTCCGACGACTGCTGGCAGGACCGGCAGGTCTACGCCGCAACCGACGACGCCACCGCCAACACGCCGCGCCGGCGCGGCGCCAACCAGGCCTGGTTCGAATTCATGCCGGCCGACGTCAGCTTCAACCGCGACAACCCGGCGTTCGACAACATCCAGATCTATCGCGCGTTCCGCTTCGGCACCCTGGCCACCCTGCTGATGACCGACCTGCGCCTGTACCGCGCGGACCATGTCATTCCGGAAAAGCAGGTCGGCAGCGAAATCGGCAGCCGCTATTTCGTGCCCAAGCGCATCCTGTCCCAGGTGGAAGCCGCCAAGATCAGCGCGGCCTCCGGCCAGCTGACGCCGGTGTCCATGCTGGGCGACACGCAGCGCGACTGGTGGAAGGCCCAGCTGCGCGCCAGCGCGACGACCTGGAACCTGTGGGGCAATGAAGTCTCCCTGCTGCGCATGCAATTCAACGGCGCCCAGGCCGTGGCCGGCCTGCTGGCGCAGGGACTGGCCGCCGCCAACAACGCGCTGACGCCGCTGGTGCCCGCCATGGCGAACGCGCTGGTCCAGGATCTCACGGGCGCCGACCACAGCAGCGGCAAGCCCGTCACGGCCTACCCTGCCCTGTCGGCCCTGTTCGCCGCGCAGGCCGGCATCCCGGCGGGCGCGTTCGCCGCCCAGATCAAGCCGCTGCTGGACGCGCAGCTGCCGCCTTCGGCCCTGCTGGACGAATACCTGCTCAACGCCGATCAATGGGACGGCTACAACGCCGAACGCAAGCACCTGATGGCCTTCGTGCGCGATGCCGGTATCCGCAACCTGGTGGCGCTGACCGGCGACATCCACGCCTTCTTCGCCGGCCCGGTCATGGACGACTACGACGCGGCCATGCCCAAACCCATCATGGTCGACCTGGTCACGGCCGGCATTTCCAGCAACTCGTTCTTCAGCTATTTCAAGAACGTGGTGGACAACGATCCCGCCTTCGCTCAGGCCAAGCCGCTGATCTACAGCGAGAAGAACGGCGCGCTCGTCAACAACTTCAACGCCACGCTCAAGCAGTTCAACGGCGGCTGGCTGCGCCATGTGGACACCGACGCGCAGGGCTTCGCCGTGGTGACCCTGACGCCGACCGAACTGCGCTGCGTGTTCAGCAAGCTCAAACCGCTCAACGGCAAGCAGGCACCCGCGCTGCCGGCGGTGGCGTCGCGGACGACGCTGACGGTGGCGGCGGGGATGCCGGAGGTGAGTGAGGCGGTGTAGGTTGGCGGAAAGCTAGAAGGCCGTTGACGATTGCGTCGACGGCCTTCGGTATCATCTACGCTAGGCTTGAGTACGATGCCGGATCAAGGATTTCTCGATAGTGCGATACGTGGCGTGTCTCCAGCAGCTTCATGAAATGCGCGCAAAGCGCAGGATCCGCGGACAGCTCAACCCGGACGCGGGATAGCAACGCAGCCTGGCCTTCACGCAAGCCTTCGATTTTTTTCTGTATCGCATTGTCGATTTCCGGGTCATCGTGACGGTCGCGCCGCTCGAACGACGGCAAGGCGCGATCAACGGCAGGTTTCGCCGGGCGGGCTTCGTCCGTGGACACGAGCAGCAGGCTTAGGCGCTCATGCGTCTGCTCATAGATTTTCCGGAAATTGGCATCCTTCAGCTTTTCCTCCAACGCCATGGCAGACCTCGCGCGTTCGAGGCCGGTATCCAGCATTAACCTCTCCGCGCACAGGTCCAACTCCAGCTCGAATGTCGCTCGTTGCAATGCGCTGGCACGGTCAAGCGAATGGTTGATCGCCGCCACACCCTCATTGACTGCCCTGAGCCCCCCCGCTATCCGGCGTCCCAAAGAGGCCCGAACGACGGGATCGGCTTCATGCGTGTCCTTGATGCGGGAAGCTGGACGCGTGGCAGACCCGGCAGGCGGCGCAGGTCTTCCGACGGACGCACGCTGCTCGCCAGGCCCCCTGCTTGGCGCATTGAGTACGTCGCTGAACGTCAGCCGTCTGGATGCCGCTTTCGCCGGGACAGTCGATATGGCGCCAGGCATGTCCTTCGACTCGACAATGGGGACTTCCACATCAGGCTCCGTCCTTCCCGACTTGGGCTTGTAGGCACAGGCGGGATAGTTGGAACAAGAACGGAACTCGCCATACCGGCCTGTGCGCGCGACCAGAACACCCTGTTTGCACCAGGGGCAACGTTCCTCCTGGCTAGGTTCCCCTTTCATATTGGTGATCTTCACGGCACCGTCCGCTTCCAGCTCACGCAGGAAGCTTGAGCACTGGCCTCGCGTGGTGAACATGGCGACACCGCGTCGCGCCCGGGTCAGCGCCACATAGAACAAGCGGCGCTCCTCGCTCAGATAAAAGGTGTCTCCGGCGGGCATGGCCAACGCCAGCACGGGATCATCGGCCCGCGTGTTCGGAAAGCTGCGCCCGCGCAGCACGCTGCGCATCTCCGGCAGGATGACGTAGTCGGCCTCGCTGCCCTTCGACTTGTGAATGGTCAGGAACGATATATTCACCCAGCGCGAAAACCGGCCCATTCGAGACGGCAGGTGATTTCGATCGGCGTTGTAGCGACCGAGGACATACACAGAGACTTTGCCGTCACGCCCAGGAGGAATGGTGCCATTGTTGACGCCTTCGGCCAGATGCTGCACGAACTGGTCTATCGCGTCGGTGAGTTCGTCCTTGTGATCCACCTGGAAGGCCTGGAGCACCGGCCCGACCGCCGGCGTGGCCGACCTGACCAGCTTGCTCAACTGAGCGGGATTCTTGGCGACGAACTGACTGGAGACGTCGCAAAGCGCCTGAGGACAGCGGAAGGTCTGCTCCAGCTTGAGGATCTGCCCATGCTCGAACCATTCCCGAAATGCGGTCATCACGGACACATCCGCGCCGGCGAACCTGTTGATGGACTGCCAGTCGTCACCCACGGCGAAAAAGAAGCGCCCCGGCTTCCGGACCAGGGCGCGGCACAACCGTGCCCGGGCACGGGATGCGTCCTGAAACTCATCGGCCATCACCAGTTCATAAGGCGCCGAGTAACGACCATTTTCCAGGTGGTCGGCTGCCTGGTTCAGCATGTCTTCAAAGTCGATGCCGCCTTCGGACGCCAGGGCGGCATCCCACTCTCGCAGGATCGGCGCGGCGATGTCCAGGAACATTCGGTGGCGATACTTGAATGTGCCGTCAGGCATCGCGTCCAGACCGCTGTGCAGCGCCGCCATCGGCAGGCAATTGCTCTTGACGTGGCTGATGAAGGTTCTCACCAACTTGATCAGCTCTTTTTGTTCCATGGGCTTTTGACCGTCCCTCGGAATCTCGCGATCCGGATTGGGGTCGAGCACCGTGCCTCGGCGGGTCAGCTCTTGAGCCAAATGATCAAACACCGCGCCAGTACGGATCTGATGCGACGTTGTTTCAATCAGCGATGTGCCGCGCTCCCGGTGCAACTGGCGCTTCCACGCCACTCCAGAAACATAGTCGCCGAAGCTGGGCGGCGCGTTGCCCTGCGCGTCGAGGGCGAAATGCTCGTGATACAGGTCAATGGCCGGGTAGTAGAAATCAGGGCGGTACTGGCGGTATTCGTCGGTCGCCGTCTTGAACCTGTAGCTGTCTTCGTAGCGATAATCCACGCCGTTATAAAAGAGCCAGTTGGAGATGGTGGCCTCTTCCTGGCTGCGGACTCTTTTCCCGTCCGCAGTGAGCGTTCTGCCATTGCCTTGGCCGTCCCATACGTCCGGCGTCCCAATCGATCCGAATGCGGGCAGATCCTTGCCGAAGACGAACCTGAACAGGTCCCATCGCGTCCGGAAAGCAGGATCGCGATCCTTGAGCTGATCAATGATCCCGCCCAGCTTGCGTATACCGCCAAGAGCATCTGTCGCCCAATCCGGGACATCTGGTTTTTCTCCGGTCGCCTTGCCGATGATGCTCAGTCCCAAGGCGTGGAAAGTCGAGGCATTCACCTGAACGCCCTGCATGCCAAGTCGTTCGAAGGCATTGGCGGCGCGCGCGCTGAGCTCCTCCGCGGCTTGCTTGTTGAACGCCAGCATGACGATGCGTTCAGGAGCGACCAAACCCCGATGGATGGCATAGGCGGCTTTCGCGACCATCGTGGATGTCTTACCCGAGCCCGCGGACGCCACCACCTGCACACGATTGTCGAAGCAGACCACGGCGCGCGCCTGCTCGTCAGTCAGGGGCTTGCTCTCTACCCGGGCAAACAGGTCCTTGCACTCCTCCAGCTCGGATTCCGTATGCCGTGCGTTGAGCAATTCCCAATTGGCACGATGGTCGGCCTCCCAATGAGCCAAGGTGCCATTGACCGCGGCGACCTCATTGCCCAGTCTGGCCTGGACCTCCGATCTCTTCAGCCGCGCACGGACTGCAGGGACATCCATTTCTGGCCGCGCATTTTCCAGGGCCGTCTGCATTTCGTGGGTAAACCACCGACGCTCGGCGCGAACGACGTCTTCCTGTACCTGCTTTTGGTCAAGCCACGCCCGCATGGATTGATGGGCGCGCTGAATGTATGCGACGTCCTCAAGAATTCGCTGATCGGCCAGTGCGGATTTGAGTGCCTTGCCCAAGGCAATCCCTTGCGCATTTGGCAATCCGTCCACCTTCACCGCCTCAGGACGGCCAGGAAAAAGGGTGAAGTCCGTCCAGAACACGCCCGGGTCAAGGCGATAGGAGGTCTCATCCTCGATCCTGGTCGTATGGATCCGTCCCGCAACGGAAAGCCACAATTCCGGGCCATTGAGGCGCAACTGCCAATTTGATGATCCGGTCAGATACCCGCCCAATCTGGAGGGAGCCCACGCCTCGGTCATTTTCCGCCCTTCTGTGTCCATGTTGCCATGCGAGCCTGGCAGGTTCGCCAGGTCGACCAGAAGGAAATAGTAGCCGGTAGTAATTTTTAGCTATGCATCGGCATTCGGGCGAACGGCCGCAAACGGCACAAGGCGTCATGGCGGGGATGCCAAGCAGCCATCGGCAGCAAGAAAGCTTGCCCGCGGTATCTGCGAGCGTTGCGATATGCCCTTGAGAACAGCCCTAGCTTTGCGAAAGTATGCCTATCGGAATTAGACCGGCCATGCTTGGCGCAGATGACTGGCAGCGGCGGTGCTGCTGAAGATGCGGCTGCTGAAGATATGGATTCGAAATAAAAAAACGGGCACTCCGTGTGGAGTGCCCGTTTTCGAATCTTTTGGTGGGCTGTGAGTGGCTCGAACACTCGACCTACGGATTAAGAGTCCGCTGCTCTACCAACTGAGCTAACAGCCCGACGCAAACTCACTCATCAATCACCCAGGCCCCTTTCGGTTTCTGCTGCGATTCGCTGTGTGAGCAGCGAAGATGAAAGATTATAGAGAGCTTTTTTGAATCGTGCAAGTCGCTCTCAGGAAAATTTCCTTTCAGGCCGCGAATCCCCCGTCCACCGCAAGGCTCGCGCCCGTGACATAGCGCCCATCAGGGCCGGCCAGGAAGGCCACCATGCCGGCGATGTCCCGCGTTTCGCCATAGTGCGGCAAGGACAGCACCGCCACCATATCGCCGGCGCGCTCGCCGTCGGCCGGGTTCATGTCGGTGTCGATCGGCCCTGGATGCACCACATTGACGGTGATGCCGCGCGGTCCCAGGTCGCGTGCCAGCCCGCGGGTCAGGCCTAGCAAGGCGGACTTGCTGGCGGCATAGATCGTGACGCCGGCGCGGCCTGCGCGCTCGGCCAAGCAACTGCCGATGTTGATGATGCGGCCGCCGTCGGGCATGGACGGCTGCAGCGCCTGGACGGCGACGAAGGGCGCGCGGACGTTGACGTCCATGGTGCGCTCGTAGTCGTCCAGGCTGGCCTGCGCCAGGTCGCCGGCGATGAATACGCCGGCGTTATTGACCAGCACATCGACCGGCCCCAGTTCGTTCAGCGCGCGTTCGGCGGCGCGGCGCAGCTGGTCCGCATCGGCCGCATCCGCCTGGATGGCCAGCGCCCTGCCGCCGCCGGCCTTGATTTCGGCGACGAGTTCATCGGCCTTGCCGGCCGACGACGCGCTGACATAGGTGAAGGCCACATCCGCGCCGTCGGCCGCCAGCCGACGGACGATGGAGGCGCCGATGCCGCGGCTGCCGCCAGTCACGAACGCCACTTTGCCCTGGAGATTTCGCATGGGGATACCCTAATTTGTAGTGATCAATACAAATATCATCGCCGCACTGGTTCGCAATCGTCAATCATTTTCTTATCGATCAACACAAAATACTGTGCCAGCTTAAAATCGCATGCATGGCAGAACGAGGACGTCCCCGCAACTTCGACCGCGACCAGGCCTTGCGCAAGGCCATGGAGGTCTTCTGGTCGAAAGGATATGAAGGCGCATCGCTGACCGACCTCACGGCGGCGATGGGCATCAACTCGCCCAGTCTCTATGGCGCGTTCGGCTCCAAGGAAGCGCTGTTCCGCGAGGCCGTCGAGCTGTACCGCCAGACCGACGGCGGCGCCGCGCGCCAGGCGCTGCAGGACGCGCCCAGCGCCCGCGACGCCATGCAGGGCATGCTGCTGGCAGCGGCCGAGCGCTTCACCACGCCCGGCCTGCCTCCCGGTTGCCTGATCGTGCTGGGCGCGCCGGCGGGCACGGTCAGCCCGCCCGGCATCGGCGAGTTCCTGTGCGAAAGCAGGCGCGAGATGCAGGCCCGCATCCTGGCGCGGCTGAACCAGGGCGCGGCCCGCGGCGAACTGCCCGACGGCGCGGACCTGAAAGGCCTGGCCGCGTTCTACACCACGGTGCTGCACGGCATGTCCATCCAGGCGCGCGACGGCGCCAGCCGCAAGACGCTGCAGGCCGTGGCGCGGCAGGCCATGTGCTCCTGGGATGCGCTGGCCGGCGTCCCGCCTCCGGACCACGCCCGCTGTTGAAGGACGGCGCCATGATCCGCATCGACCTGCGGCGCCTCATCCTCTGGATCAGCCTGCTGTCGATCATGCTGGTGCTGGCGGGCGGCCTGCACGCCAGCTATCTCGTGCAGCGCGACCTGCTGCTGCACAACGCGCAGGAAGACAACCGCGCCTACGCATCCAAGCTGGCCGCGACCACCGAGTATTTCCTGAACGACCTGCGCCGCTATCTGGCGTTCAGCGCCGAGATGCTGGCGGACATGCAGGCGCATCCGGAACTGATGGCCGAGGAAACCCGACGCCAGGAAACGCAGCTCGGTCACTTCAACTCCAGTTTCATCGTATCGCCGCAGGGCAAGGTGCTGTCGGCCTCGGCTTCCGTGCCGGACCTGCTGGGCCGGCAGATGTACAGCCCGGCCGCGCAGGACGCGATACAGACCCAGCGCCCCACCATCAGCGAACCCTTCCAGGGCCGCAGCGGCCGCTGGCTCATCCTCTACACGCATCCGATCTTCTCGCCCGACAAGCGCTACATCGGCTATATCGCCGGCACGCTGTATCTGCACCAGGACAACGTGCTGGACCGCCTGCTGGGCCAGCACTTCCACCGCGACGACTCGAACCTGCGCGTCGTGGACCGCAACGGCACGCTGATCTATGGCCGCGACCGCAGCTTGCTGGGCAAGCCGGTGGCCGAACTGCAGGCGTTGGCGCCCGCGCTGCGCGGCGAGACAGGAGAATTGCGCTTCGTCGACGCCCTGGGCCGCGACATGCTGGCCGGCTATGCGCCGGTGCCGAGCACGGGCTGGAGCCTCATCGCGCAGCGGCCGGTGGCGGGCACGCTGCAGCCCCTGAGCGACCTGCTGCTCGCCACCGCCCGCAACACCCTGCCCCTGCTGCTGCTATCCATTGCATCGCTCTGGCTGCTGTCCAGGCTGATCGCCAAGCCGCTGGGCGAGCTTGCCGGCTTCGCCAGGCGCATGCAGGATCTGGATTCCGCCGACGGCATACGCGGCGTGCGCTCCTGGTACTTCGAGGCGACCCAGCTCAAGCGCGCGCTGCTGATGGGCCTGGCGTCCATGCACCACAAGATGCGCGACCTGCGCCGCAAGAGCGCCACCGACACGCTGACCGGCCTGCTCAACCGCCGCGGCCTGGAAGAAGCCATGGTCATGCTGCAGGCCGAGGACACGCCGGTCGCCATCGTGGTCATCGACATCGATCACTTCAAGAACATCAATGACCGCTATGGTCACGCCGCTGGCGACCGGGCGCTACAGAGGCTGGCCAGGCAGATGACGGACAGCGCCCGCGCCGGCGATACGCTGGCCCGCGCGGGGGGAGAAGAATTCGTGATGCTGCTGCCCGGCGCGCCCATGGCCGCCGCGGTGGCCACGGCGCACCGTCTGCGCCTGAAGGTCGCGGCCTCGCCCGGTCCGGACCTGTCGGCCCATCCGATCACGCTGTCGGCCGGCGTGGCGCACTATCCCACGCACGGCGCCACGCTGGAGGCGGTGTACCAGCGCGCGGACCAGGCGCTCTATTACGCCAAGAACCATGGCCGCAACGCCGTGGCCGCGGCCGACGACCTCGTGCGCGGCGGCCTGCGCAACACCTTGCCCTGAGGACGGACTCCCGCCGCCGCTACTTGCCCTTGCCGGCCGCCGGCGCGCCCTTCGCCTGCTTGAGCAGCGCGCCGCAGGAATTGCCCTCGTCGGCGCTGGGACCGATCAGGGCCAGCAGACCCGCGGCCGGCGTCAGCAGCACGCCCAGCGCCACCATGCCGGCGCCGCGCGCCGCCAGCGGCAATGCCTTCACGCCCACGTCCGGCTTGCCGAACGTACCCTGGACGTACAGCGGGGATCGCAGGGAAAAGAGACGGAAGCCCTTGCTGTCGGGCGTGATGTCCAGGTTCAGTTTCTCGTTCTTGAAGTCGGCGGTTCCCGTGATGCCGATCAGCGCGTTCTCGGTATCGAACACGAACACGCGCGGCGTCATCGTGCCGTTCTTCATCTGCAGGTCGGCCACGCCGCAATTGATCTTCACCTCGTCGTCGCCGAACAGCTTGGAGACGACGTAATTGCCCACATTCAGGCCGGCGATCTCCATCAGGCTGCGGCTGATCACGCCGTCGTTGACCAGCATCTTCACGTCGCCGGTCGCGGAGCCCAGCAGGGCCGCCACGGAATTGCCGGAGCCCGTCAGCGCCAGGTCGCCATGAAGCTCGCCCAGCGTCTTCTGCATGGAGGGCGAGGCCGGGAAAAGCTGCTTCAGGCGCAGGCGCCGCGCATGCACCTCGACCCGCCCGGACAGCGGCGCTCCGGAGCCGTCCAGGCGCGCCGTCGCGGCCATGCTGCCGCCCGCCATGCCGAACTTCAATGGATCCAGCGTCAGCACGCCGTCCTGCAGGATCACGTGGACGCTGAGATCGGACAGGGGCAGCTTGCTGTCGTGGATGATGCTGGCCGCTTCCAGCGCCACATCGGCATCCATGTCGCGCCAGCGGTCGGTGCGGAACGCCTGCGTCGGCAGGACCTTGCCGCCGGGCGGTCGGGCCGGCGCGCTCTTGTCCTTGTCCTGGGCCGACGCCGCCTTGCCCGAGGGCACGCCGATCAGCGGCCCCAGGTCGGCCATGCGCAGCAGCTTGGACGAGAGCTTGCCGGTCAGCTTGGGGCGCGGCGCGCCCAGCGCGAAGGATACGTCGCCGTGCAGGTCGCTGTTGCCGACCTTGCCGTTGAAGTCCTTGTAGTCGAACACCGTGCCGCCCTGGCGCCGCAGCCGCGCCACCAGGTGGCCGTCGGTGGAGTACGGCGGCGTGTCGGGCAGCGTGACACCGGTCAGCGGATAGAGCTGCGCCATCGATCCGCCCGATAGCTTGAGCCGCAGGTCCAGCGCGGCCAGGCTGGCCGGATCGCGCAGCGTGCCCACCACCGCCGCGCGCGTGCCGCCCACGCTCAGGTCCGCCTGTACCGGGAACGGCTGGCTCGCATCCTGCATGGCCAGCATGCCGCCGACCTTGCCCTCGCCCTTGACCGGCAGGTCCTTGTACTTGCCCGAGACCTTCCAGCCGAATACATAGTCGCGCGGCGCGGGCGCGGACTCGCCGGACGGCGCTCGCGCGGCGGGACTGCCGGCGGCGTCGGGTGATCCGGCGGCGGACGCGCCGTCAGCCGGCGCCTGCGGCGCGAAATCCGCGCCGGCCACGTCGGCGAAAGGAACGGGCTTGCCCAGCGGATCCACCTGCAGCGTCAGATCCGCCTTGAGGATCTCGTCGCGCAGGCCGACCTGGCCCTTGTCGAAACCGATCTCGTTGATGTCCAGCACCCATGGCGACGGCTCGCCGGTGTCGGGCATGGTGAACTGCCAATTAGCCCGGCCATCGGCCAGACGCTCCAGGTCGGCGGCAGGCTCGATGAGTTGTATGCGCCGGATGACCACGCGCTGGCTCAGCAGCGGCAGCGGCGACAGGCTGAACTCGCCGCGCTTGAGCGTGGCGAAGGCCGGCGCCTTGGCCCAGGGCGCGTTGCCGACGGAGATGTCCTGCGCGCTCACGTGCGGCCACGGCACCCAGCCGCGCCATCCGCTCTCATCCGGCTCGCGCGCCCAGCGCACGCTCAGGTCGCCGTTGATGGCGAAGGGCCGCCCGATGGCGGCGCTGACGCGCTCGTTGATCATCGGCCTGGCGCGGTTCCAGTCGAACAGCGCCACGACGGCCATCAGGGCCGCGATCGCCACGCCGATCACGGCGAAAACCCCGATCGCTACTTTTCTTGTGCGTGTCATGGTTATTATCCTTGGCGTCGCGGCGATGACATGCCGTCGCCGCTCCTGTGCCCGTTCAGTCCCCTATAGGGTAGCCCGACCCGCCGGACGGGTTAAGCTTGCCGGCCCGAGAATGTGTATGGATTTTTCCGCCATTGCACGCGCCGGGGGCTCCCCGGGACAGGCTCGGCGGCACGGCTGGCGCAGCCGCGCTGGCGGCGGCGCCTGATTCGGGAAGACGGCGCGCGCCGGAAGGCGCATGGAGCGCGTGGTTACAAAAAGACAGGACTACGCGACCCGGATGGACCCGTTCCGCGGGGAACGGATGGCAGAACTACCTGGAGGCCCGATGCGGCATTCAACCTTGATTTTCGTGGCAGCGGCGTTCGCGCTGCTGACTTTCAGCCGCCTGGCCCTGGCCGCGTGGCAATGGCAGCGCGTGCGCAATGCCGGCGGACTGCTGCCGCTGATGCTGGGCGGCCTGCGCATCGACGCGCACCAGATCGCCGTCATGGCGGCCCTGCCCGCCGTGCTGTCGCCCTGGTTCGGGCATTTTTCGTTCGCCGCCGACGCGGCGGCCGTGTGGTACCTGGCCAGCTTCATCCTGCTGGCCTTCCTGGAAATCGCCTCGCCCGCCTTCATCCTGGAATACGACTCCCGCCCCAACCGCCTGTTCGTCGAATACCTGAAGCATCCGCGAGAGGTCTCCGGCATGCTCTGGCGCGGCTACAAGGCCGCGCTGGTCGGCGGCCTGGTCCTGGTGGCGCTGATCGGCTGGGGCGCGCTGCGCCTGTTCTGGCCGGCCGCGCCCGATGCGCCGCTCAGCTGGTGGCAGATGCCGCTGGCCAGCGTGGCGATCCTGGCCGTGGTGATCCTGTCCATCCGCGGCACGCTGGGCCACCGCCCCATGAATCCGTCGTCGGTCGCCTACAGCTCTGACGGCATGCTCAACACGCTGGCGCTGAACTCGCTCTACAACGTCTTCTATGCCGTCTACAGCATGAAGAACGAGAAATCCGCGTCGGCCGTCTACGGCAACATGGACGAAGCCGAGATGCATGAGCGCGTGCTCAGGCAGGCGGGCCTGCCCGTCCCGGCCGCCAACGCCGACTATCCCAGCCTGCACGCGCAGCCCGCCACCCGCAAGACGAAGCGTCCGCTCAACCTGGTGATCATCCTGGAGGAAAGCCTGGGCGCCCAGTACAGCGCGGCGCTAGGCGGCGCCAACCTGACGCCGGAACTCGATGCCCTGGCCCGCGAGTCCTGGGCCTTCACCCGCGCCTACGCGACCGGCACGCGCTCGGTGCGCGGGCTGGAAGCGGTCGTCACCGGCTTCCTGCCCACGCCGGCGCAGGCCGTGCTGAAGCTGCCGCGCTCGCAGCGCGGCTTCTTCTCGCTGGCCGACCTGCTGGGCCGACACGGCTACCACTCGCGCTTCATCTATGGCGGCGAATCGCACTTCGACAACATGAAGGGCTTTTTCCTGGGCAATGGTTTCAAGCAGGTCGTGGACCGAGCGGATTTCGTGGATCCGGCCTTCGTCGGCACCTGGGGCGCGTCGGACGAAGACATGTTCAACCAGCTGGACCGGCTGCTGCGCGAGGACGGCGACCAGCCGACCTTCACGCTGGCCTTCAGCGTCTCCAACCATTCGCCCTGGGAGTACCCGGCAGGCCGCATCCAGGTCGACGGCAATCCGGCCACCGTGGAGAACACGGTGCGCTATGCCGACTGGGCGCTGGGACGCTTCTTCGAGCGCGCCAAGGCCTCGCCCTATTGGGAAAACACGGTATTCCTGGTCGCGGCCGACCATGACTCGCGCGTGTTCGGCGCCAGCCTGGTGCCGGTAAGGCACTTCCATATCCCCGCCGTGATCCTGGGCGCCGGCATCGAGCCGCGGCGCGACGATCGCCTGATCAGCCAGATCGACCTGGCGCCGACCCTGCTGTCGCAGATCGGCGTGGACACCGAGCACCCCATGATCGGCCACGACCTCACCCGCAGCACGCCGGGCCGCGCCATCATGCAGTACGACAACACTTATGGGTACCTGAAGGAAGACCGGCTGCTGGTGATGGCGCCCAGCAAGACGCCGGTGCAATACCGCTACACCGCCCCCGAGGACTACGCGCCCGAGGCGCTGGATCCCGAGCTGGCGCGCGAGGCGCTGGCGCACGCGCTATGGCCGAGCTGGGCCTACCGCGAAGGCCGCTATGCCCTGCCCGGCCAGGCCGGGCCCGCCAACCCGGCCTGATCAGCCGGTCTGCCCCGGACGCGCGAATTCCCGCCGCGCGCGTTCCGAGGCGGCATGGCAATGGCAGCCGGGGTCATGGTCGTTGACCATGCCCACGGACTGCATGAAGGCATAGACCGTGGTCGGCCCCACGAACTTCCAGCCCAGCTTCTTGAGCGCCTTGGAAAGGGCCTGGGACTGCTCGGACACCGACGCGCCGCGATTGGACGGCGCCTTGCGCGGCGCTTCGTAGCGCCACAGGAACGCCGCCAGGGAGCCCTCGCGCTCGATCATTTCCAGCGCCCGGCCCGCGTTGTTGATCACGGCTTCTATCTTGCCCCGGTGGCGCACGATGCCTGCATCGGCCAGCAGGACCTGGATCTCTTTTTCACCGTAGCGGGCCACGCGCGCCGGATCGAAACCGGAAAAGCCGCGGCGAAAGGCCTCGCGCTTGTTCAGGATGGTCCGCCAGCTCAGGCCCGACTGGAAGCCCTCCAGGCTCAGTTGTTCGAACAGGGCGCGGTCGTCGGCCACGGGACGGCCCCATTCCAGGTCGTGATAGGCCGTGTAATCGGCGGAGCCGTCGAGCCAGCCGCAGCGGGCCAGCCCATCGGGAAAATCGGTCTTGAGGCTCATTGGTGGCGCTCCTGGCGCATTCGCAGAGCAAGATGCTAACCCAGGCCGGCGCCCGTTCCCGCGCGCGCAGCGCTGCATTTGTCCCATGGCCGCCCGGTGCCGCAGGCGCGCTTTTGCCGGCATCGCCCGGTGACAAAAAAATCGTGGATCGCGCAACGGAAATCCCGCTACTATCCACTTCCCTGATCCCGCGCGGGCGATCCCGCGCCTCCCGGATCGACCCGCCGGGCTTGCGCGACGCAAGCCCGTTTTGCGTCCACGCCGGGACCGGACAGGCTTACGGACTTTCCGCCATGTCCTTGCTAGAAACCTCGCCCATCACTTTCGTTTCGCCCGCCGTCCTGGCTGGCGACGACCCCGCCGCCAATCCCTGCCTGGACTGTGGCGCGTGCTGTTCGCACTTCCGGGTCTCGTTCTATTGCGGCGAGCTGGCGGGCGAGAATGGCGGCCAGGTGCCCGTGGAACTGGTAACCCAGCTCAGCCCGCTGCGCGCCTGCATGAAAGGCACTGAAATGGGTGGCGGACGCTGCATCTCGCTGCGCGGGGAACTGGGCAAGCCCGGCATCCACTGCGCCATCTACGAAAACCGCCCCACGCCCTGTCGCGAGTTCGATATCTGGCTGCCGGATGGCACGCCCAACCCGGACTGCCAGCGCCTGCGCCTGGCCCTGGGCCTGCCGGCGGTGCGGCCGCGCCCCGACGCGGAAAACGATCCGCTCGGCCCGCAGCCGCAGCATCCCGACCAGCCCGCCGCCGCCTGAGACGCCGCTCTACGACTTGTCGGCCGCCGCGCCGTCGAGCTGCCAGGCGCTGCGCGTCGACGCGAGGATCTTGCGCAGGATGGCGGGAAAGGCAGGCACGCCGACAGGCGGACGAATGCCGGCATGCGCGGCCGGCACGGCGCGCGCGATGACGCCGCCGCTGCCAGCCCTGGAAAGAATCTGGATCGTCTGAACAGACATGAGTACACCCCTGAAGCATCGCGGGCGGACGGCCAGACCTGCCTGTCCTACCCTGGCGCCATCGTAGACAGCGGGCATTTCAGAAGATTGGCGATTCTGTCGAAAAAGGGTAAAGAACGGTAAATGCGGACGCCGGCCGCGCCCCCCCGGGGGGGCGCTCGGCCGGCGAGCTAGTCGCGGCCGGCCACGTAACGCGACGGCGTGACGCCGAACGCCGCGCGGAAGCTGCCGATGAAGGCGCTGGTGCTCTCGTAGCCCACTGCCAGCGCAGCCTCGGTGACGGATCCGCCACGGCCCAGCATCTCCAGCGCACGCAGCAGGCGCGCCCGTTGCCGCCACTGGCCAAGCGTCACGCCGGTTTCCTGGCGGAAGCGGCGCATCAGCGTGCGCGACGACATGTTCAGGCGCTGCGCCCAGTCGTCGATGCCGGAAGGATCGTCCGGCGTGCTCAGCAGCGTGTTGGCCAGGTCCTGCAGGCGCGGGTCCTCGGGCATCGGCAAGGGCATGGGATCGTGCTCGCGCAGGCGGACTTCCTCGAGCAGCACCTCGAACAACTGCGCCAGGTACGCTTCCGACAGCATGCCGGGCGGCCCGCTGGCGATGCGCTCGATCACGGCCTCGATCAGCCGCGACGACGGCCAGGACCGGCAGACGGACGGCAACTGCGCGCAGGCGTCGGGCCGCACGAACAGGAAAGAACCATGGGCGTCGCCGAACCAGCGCGCGCCGTGCATCACGCCCGGCGGAATCCAGCCCAGGCTGCCCGGCATCACCGTCCAGACCTCGTTGCCCGCCTGGACCAGCACCAGGCCCTCGTGCACCAGCGCCAGCATGCCCTCGTCGTGCCGGTGTTGCGGCACATATATGCCCTTGGTCTCGCGCCGGCCGCGCACGCTGTGCGGGGTCAGCAGGAGATTGGCGGAAAAAAGCGCGGATTCCTCGCGGTACATGATCGGAAAACGTGGGAGGGGACATGAAGCCCCGGTCTGCGGATGATATGAAAATGTACATCATTCTCATCTTCTCGGCATGCCGCGCGAGCTGCCGCGCGCCCGCGCGTGGACGGCGCCGGGCGGGCGCGGCCAAGGACCTTGCGCATGCGCAAACGCAGCCTTGCCCTGGCGGTCCACCGCGCTTGACCTGAAGTTTGCTTGAGGTTCGATACTGTCCCCCGATTCACGCGCCGCCTTGCCGCATGGGCTCGCAATCCAGATTGGCAGGTTTGCGCTACTGATTGACGGGATCCCGTTAGCGGGGAAATTTGAAAATAGACATCATTCTCATCAGGCCGGCACTACCCCCCTGACAGGAGAACCCACATGGACCACACCCGATTGCGCGACGCAGGTATCAAGGCCACCTATCCGCGCCTGAAGATCCTGGACATCTTCCATCAGCACGCGGGCGAGCACATGAGCGCGGCGGACCTCTACCGCAGCCTGATCGCCGACCGCAGCAACATCGGCCTGGCCACGGTGTACCGGGTGATCACGCAGCTCGAGGAAGCCGGGCTGCTCAAGCGCACACAGCTCGATGCGCACACCACCGTGTACGAAATGAACGACAAGGGCCACCACGACCACATGGTCTGCACGCATTGCGGCCGGATCCTGGAATCCAGCGATCCCGCGATGGCGCGGCTGGTCGGAGACATCGCCAGGCGCAGCGGCTTCGCCCTGGAGTCCTACAGCCTGGTGCTCTACGGCGGTTGCGGATGCCGCAAGGGCGCCGCCGCCCACCCTCATGGAGAATTCGAATGAACCGAGATCAGTTTTTCTTTCACGACCTGTCCCACTTCCCCATCGTGACCGCCAAGCACGGCGGCGCCCCGGATGGCTATTCCGCCAGCTGGATACGCGAAATGGAGATGCTGGTGAACAACCCCCTACCCTTCGTCATGGTGGTGCCCGACATGCGACAGGAAGCCGGGCATGAAGACCGCAAGGCGATGGTGGAATGGCAGACGACGAACATGCCGCGACTGCGCGCGCGCTGCCGCGCCTTCATCGCGGTGGAGCGGGACGCCGAGGCGCTGGAGAAGATCCGCAAGCGCGCCGAGAAGATGGCGCGTGCCTTCGACATGCCATTCCTGGCGGTCGCCAGCGCCACCGAAGCCATGCAGTGCGCGCGCGAAGTGCTGGGCCAGGCAGGCCCGGGCGGCTTCAACCTGAGCTGAAGCATCCGGCTCAACCCAACCCCCCTGGCCGGGCCACAGGCCCGGCATTTGCAACGCGTCCCTCGGGGCGCGTTTTTTTTTCGCCCGTCCCGCGCGTGCGACCCGCGAACTCGCCCGGGAATTGCCAAAATTAGAATGACATATTGATAAATTTGCGATTGTGGCAAAAGGTAGAGCTGGAATAAATTTCACGCTTGGCTCATCCGCCCGTCCCGCCGCCCCCAAACCATGCGCGGCTCGCCGGAATCCGCGCGCCCGCGGTCTGGCCCCGGCGCCGCCTTCGCCCGTCCCCTCAAACGCTCTGTCGCGGCCGCCGGCCGCCTGGACTCCGCATTGAGATTTACGGCATCCATTCAATGAAGCGACTTCAATTCGACAGCACCGCGCTTCGTTATTTCCTGACCGTTGTCGACACAGGGTCCGTCAATGGCGCCGCCGCGCGGCTCAACGTGGTCGGCTCGGCGGTCAGCCGGCAGATCGCCGGCCTGGAGCAGCGGCTGCACAACCAGTTGTTCGAGCGGCATCCCAAAGGCATGCGCGTCACCGAAGCCGGCCGCATCCTGGCCGACCACGCCCGCCGGGTGGAAGCCGACGCGGCGCGCACCTACGCGGAAATCGACGGACGCAACAGCCACCACCGCCAGACGGTGCGGATCGCGGGTGCGCCGGGCTTCGCCACCAGCGCGCTGCCACGCAAGTTCGCCGCGTTCCAGGCGGAGCATCCGGCCGTGCGGTTCAGCCTGACCATCGTCGACGCGAGCCTGGTGCCCGACCGCTTGCGCAGCGCCCAGGCCGACATCGGCATCACCTATGGCCAGACCACGGAAAAAGATACCGCCGCCATCTACTCGCATCCCGCCGAAATCGTTGCCGCGCTGCGGCCCGGGCATCCCCTGGCCGAGCACGAGTCCTTGCATATCAAGCAATTGCAGCCCTACCCGCTGGCCCTGCCCGATGGCGGCAGCGCCTTGCGGCAGGTGCTGGAAGTGACGGCCAGCCTGTACAACGTGACGCTGTCGCCGGCCTTCACCTCCAATCATCCGGCCGCGTTGCACGACTACGCCATGCAGGGCGACGCGGTGGCGCTGTGCACCCGGCCCGCCGTGGCCGACCAGGTCATGACCGGTCGGCTGATCGCCCGCCCGCTCGACGACACGCTGCTCAATGCCGGGCAGCTGCAATTCCAGACCCACGCGTCGAGGCCGTTGTCGGACGCGGCCCATCGGTTCCTGCGCTTCGTGCGCAGCGATGCCCGGCAGCTGTTCCAGGCTCCCGCGCCTGGTCCGGACCCATCCATGGCATTGCCGAAAGCGGAACGCCTCGGTGAAAAATGATCAATTGTTAGAAATGTAATTTAAATTTACAGTCGCTCCGGGTTTTCCAGCAGGCGCCCGTTTCCAGGCGCCGCCTTTACACAGGAGCCGAAGCGTGCCCAGAAACCTGAAGATCCGAACCGGCCTGTTCGCTGTCCTGGCCTTGTTCGTGCTGGCCCTGGCGGCCGCCACCAGCATGGGCTGGATATTCGCCCGTGCCGCCGATGATGCGGTGGACGATCTGAACCGGGTGTCCACCGAGCAGACCCGCCCCTTGTACGAAACCCAGGGCCTGCTGCTGCGCGCGCGCGTCACCCTGGTCGCCGCCCTGCTGGATGTGCAGGCCGGCCGTGGCGCCCAGGCCCAGGCCAGCGTTGATCAAGCCGGCAAGTACCTGCAGGACGCGCGCCAGCGCTACGCCGTCTACCAACGCGTGCCCAAGCACACCGAGGCCGGCCGGAAACTGGCCACGGACATGGACAGCGTGTTCGGCGCCTACATGGACAGCATCGGCGCGCTGGGCGAGGCGTTGCGGCAGCAGTCGGCGGACGCCTATGTCGCGGCGGTCTCGGGCACCCGGGCGGCCGACGCCCGCTTCGAGGAACGGGTCAGGGCATTCCTGGACCACACCGAACGACGCGGCGCGGAAATCAACGCGGCGTCGGACCGGCGCTACGAACAGGCCGAAGTGGCCGCCATCGTCATGCTGGCGCTGGCCCTCGCGCTCGCGCTGGGATGCTGGCGCTTCATCAACCGGCGGGTGCTGGCGCCGCTGCAGGACGCCGCCGTGCATTTCGACCGCATCGCCTCGGGCGACCTGACGCAGCGCGTGACGGCGGTCGCCGACAACGAGATCGGCTTGCTGTTCAGCGCCCTCAAGCGCATGCAGGACAGTCTCACCCGCACCGTCAGCGAAGTACGCCGCAGCGTGAACGAGATCAACACAGGCGCGGCCGAAATCGCCTCGGGCAACGCCAACCTGTCCACGCGCACCGAGGAACAGGCGGCGTCGCTGGAAGAAACGGCGGCCAGCATGGAAGAGCTGGCGACGGCGGTCAAGCAGAACACCGAGCATGCGCAGCAGGCCAACACGCTGGCGGCGGAGAGCCGCGGCGTCGCGCAGCGCGGCGGCCAGGCCGTCGGGCAGGTGGTCGAGACCATGGCGCGCATCTCCGACAGCTCGCGCCGCATTGCCGAAATCGTGTCCGTGATCGACGGCATCGCCTTCCAGACCAATATCCTGGCCTTGAACGCGGCGGTGGAAGCCGCGCGCGCTGGTGAACAGGGCAAGGGTTTCGCGGTCGTGGCGGGTGAAGTCCGCACGCTGGCACAGCGCAGCGCCCAGGCAGCGCGCGAGGTGAAGGACCTGATCGAGCAGTCGACGGCCAACGTGGACAGCGGCGCGGACCAGGTCCGGGTCGCGGGCGACACCATGCGGGACATCGTCGAGTCGGTCGAGCGCGTCACCCGCATCATGGCCGAGATCACCGAAGCCTCGTCGGAGCAGTCGGTCGGCATCGACCAGATCAACCGGGCGGTGACGCAGATGGACGACGTGACGCAGCAGAACGCCGCGCTGGTGGAACAGGCGGCCGCCGCGGCGTCGTCGCTCGAACAGCAGGCCCAGCGCCTGGCGACGACGGCCGCATTTTTCAAGGTTCCCGCCGAAACGGTGATCGAGGCCGGCGAGGCCTTGCCGGCCTCGGCGCTGCGGGCCGTCTGCGCCTGAGGATCGCCGCAAACCGGGACGAACCAGCCGCCGCGTCGCGGGCCGGGGGCGGGCCATGCTCGTCTTCCCGGCCTTAAGAGTCGCCGGCCCGCGCCGTTGTTGGTAGGTGCCCTGGCCGCAGGGCGCGTCCGACAACCCATTTCACGAGCCGTTCAACGCATGAGCCGCGCCCTCGCCTGTGCCTTCTGCCTATCGACGCTTGCGCAAGGCGCTCCGCTGCTGGAGAAAAACGGCACCGCGATCTGCAGGACCTGCGCCGAAGGCTTCTTTTCCCAGTTCGCCGAACACGCCTGGACCATGGCCGCCACGCTGGAAGAACAGCTGGACGTGCTGCTGGCCGAGAGCCAGCGCGCGCTCGAGCACAGCGCCGCGCTGTCCGAACGCGCGCGCAGCTGCGGACTGAGCCTGCATGACCTGACGACGGCGATGCGGCCTCGGCTGTTGTCCTGAAGCGGTTGACCTGGGTCCGCTGTACCGGAGATTGTTGCCTCGAGGTTGTTACTTCGAATGCGCCCTGGATTTGCCCTCGACCAGCGCGCGCCCAAAAAGAAAACGCCGCTCTCAAAGAGAGCGGCGTCATCATCAACCTCACCAGCGCATCGCCCAGGAACAGAGCCCGGCATGCGCTGAAATTCGGGGTGGTGTGGGGGTGGTGGGTTGTGCGAGACTCGAACTCGCGACCAACGGATTAAAAGTCCGCTGCTCTACCGACTGAGCTAACAACCCGACCGAAGCCAGAAATTATGGCCGATTTACCCGATCTTGTCAAAGAATCCTGCGACCGTAAGATCAGCGCAACATGCCCGGTCAGCGCCAGGATGCGCTCTCCCGCCCAGTCATGAAAAACGCCCCCTGGACCAGGCTTGCCGCCTGTGCCCTGGGGGCGCAGTCGAATCGGCGGCCAGGCAATCCCGGCCGCGAGACCCGTTCTTGACTTACCAGGCCGCCACCACGGCGCCCTTGTACTTGGTCTCGATGAACTGCTTCACCGCGGCGCTGTGATAGACCGACACCAGCTTGGCGAACTCGGGACGGTCCTTGTCCTTCTCGCGCACCACCAGCACGTTGGCGTAGGGCGAATCCGGCGACTCCTGGGCGATCGCGTCCTTGGCCGGGTTCAGGCCGGCTTCGAGCGCGAAGTTGGTGTTGACGGCCGAAGCGTCGGTGTCGTCCAGCGAGCGCGGCAACTGGGCAGCGTCCAGCTCGATGAAGCGCAGCTTCCTGGGATTCTCGACCACGTCGATCGGCGTCGCCTTCAGACCGGCTTCCGGACGCAGCTTGATCAGGCCGCTGGCCTGCAACAGCAGCAGCGCGCGGCCGCCGTTGGTCGGATCGTTGGGCAGGCCGATGCGCGCGCCTTCCTTCAGCTCGGACAGCGACTTGATCTTCTTGCTGTAGATGCCGATCGGGAAGATCACGGTCTTGGCGATGCTGACCAGCTTGTAGCCGCGGTCGGCGTTGGCGTTGTCCAGGTAGGGCTGGTGCTGGTAGCTGTTCAGGTCCAGGTCGCCCGAGGACAGCGCCACGTTGGGCTGCACGTAGTCGGAGAACTCGATGATCTGGATATTCAGGCCCTGCTTGGCGGCTTCCTGCTTCACCACTTCGAAGATCTGCGCATGCGGGCCGGCGGTCACGCCGACTTTCAGCGGCTTGTCCTGCGCCAGCGCGGGCTGGGCAAAAACGGCGGCGCCCAGGGCGAACGCGGCCAACGACTTCAAAACCTTGATGCTCATGTTGCGAATATCCCGAATGTCGGAAGTAGGAAAGAATGGGCTCAGCGGTGCGACAGCCGGCGCACGAGGCGATCGCCGAAGCTCTGGATGGCCTGCACCAGCACAATCAGCACCACCACCACCGCCGCCATGACCTCGGTCTGGAAACGCTGATAGCCGTAGCGGATGGCCAGGTCGCCCAGGCCGCCGCCGCCGATCGCGCCCGCCATGGCGGAATAACCGATCAGGCTGACGATGGTGACGATGGTGGCGGCGATCAGGCCGGGCAGCGCCTCGGGCAGCAGCACCTTGACGATGATCTGCATGGGCGAGGCGCCCATGGCGCGCGCCGCGGTGACCAGGCCCGGATCGACTTCGCGCATGGCGTTCTCGGCGATGCGGGCCATGAAGGGAATGGCCGCGACCGACAGCGGCACGATGGCGGCCGTGGTGCCGATCGAGGTCTGCGCCACCAGCCGCGTGAACGGAATGATGGCGACCATCAGGATCACGAAGGGCACCGAGCGCGTGGCGTTGATGATGGCGCCCAGCACGTGGTTGACTGGCTGGTTTTCCAGCATGGCGCCGCGCGCCGTGACGGTCAGCGTCACGCCCAGCGGAATGCCGATCAACACCGCGATGGCGCTGGCCACGCCCACCATCAGCAGGGTGTCAAGCAGCGACGTAATAAGCAGGTCGATCAGTTGCGGGCTCATGAGCAATTTCTTCAACGGTAATGTCACGGGCGGCCAGCGCCGCGACGGCGTCCTTGACCGCGGCGGGCGCGCCCTGGACCAGCACGAACATCGTGCCCACGGCCACGCCCTGGATATCTTCTACACGGGCCTGCACCAGCCCCACATCCAGCGAGAACTGGCGGGACAGATCGGACAGGAAGGCGCCCGAGGCGTCGTTGCCGGTCAGCGACAGGCGCAGCAGGCGCACGGCCTGGCCCGGCTGGGCGGCAGCCAGCGTCTCGATGCGCTGCTTGGCGGCTGCCAGCGTGGCCTCGGTCAGGTCGGAAGCGGTGGCCGCCGACACCATGGCACGGGTGACTTCGTGGCGCGGCTGCGCGAACACTTCGCGCGTGCTGCCCATCTCCACCACTTCGCCTTGCGACAGCACGGCCACGCGGTCGCAGACCTCGCGCACCACTTCCATCTGGTGCGTGATCATGACCACGGTCACGCCGGTCTTGCGATTGATGTCGCGCAGCAGCGCCAGGATGTTGTGCGTGGTTTCCGGATCCAGCGCCGAGGTGGCCTCGTCGCTGAGCAGCACGTCCGGATCATTGGCCAGCGCGCGCGCGATGCCCACGCGCTGCTTCTGGCCGCCGCTGATCTGGCTGGGATAGCGGTCGCGCAGGTGCTCCAGGCCGACCAGGGCCAGCAGGCGCTCCACGCGCGCCGGGATCTCGCTCTTGGGCACGCCGGCGATTTCCAGCGGCAGCGCGACGTTGCCGTACACGGTGCGGCGCGACAGCAGGTTGAAGCCCTGGAACACCATGCCGATGCGGCGACGCTGCGCGCGCAGTTGCGCTTCGCCCAGGCCGGTCAGCGGCTGGCCGCCGATGGCGATCGAGCCTTCGTTCGGCCGCTCCAGCAGGTTGATGCACTGGACCAGCGTGCTCTTGCCAGCGCCGCTGGGACCAATGATGCCGAAGACCTCGCCCTGCTCGATGTGCAGGTTGATGCCGCGCAGCGCCTGGAACAGGCCATGCGGCGTGGCGTAGGTCTTGGAAAGGTTCTCGATGTGAATCATGGCAGGCGATTCTGTATCTTTTCTCTTCTAAAGAGAACGACCGTATTTTTCATTTTTTATAACCACAAGAAATATAGAGTTTGCCAGCAGCGCCGGCAAACATCAGCGCGGCATCCGCGCATCAAGGGCAAAGGGCAGTCGGGAAGGAAAGCCTTCCTGACTGCCCTTGTTCATCGCGGCTTCCGTTGCGCGGAAAACCGAGGGGGCGGACCTGTCCGGCCGCTGCCCCTGTCGCTCAGCGTGCCCGCGAGATACGGACCTCGGCGCCGCGGCGCTTGACCTCCAGCCCCTCGGACGGCGATATGCGCAAGCCTTCCAGGCCCTTGATGTAGCTCGAGCCCTGCATCTGCATGACGCGGATCTTGTTGCGCATGACGACGGGGTTGTGCACCGGCATGCCGAACATCCAGACCTCGTCCAGGATGCGGGCCGAGTTGAACTCGCCCGTATGCTGGGCCGCGGGGCCCAGACAGAGCATGTGGCCTTCGCGGCCGAACACCGGGAACTGGCCCAGCTCGCACTCCAGCGTCCAGGTGGTGCCGCCTTCGTAGCGATGGCCCGTGTTCAGGTCCCACCAGGCGTCGCCCTTGGGCAGGTACACCCGCACGCTCTTGCCGGGCTCGGTGATCGGCGCCACCAGCAGGGCCGGGCCCAGCAGGTATTGCAGGTCCCAATCGTGGGCATGCTCGTCGTTGGGGAAGGACAGCGCCATCGAGCGCTGCACCGGCAGGCCCGTGCGCGCGGAATCCTCGATCGCGCCCAGCACATAGGGCACCAGGCGATAACGCCACTGCATCCAGGTGCGGACATGCGCCAGGACCTCGTCGCCGAAATCCCAGGGCATCAGGCCGTTCACGCCCTGGAACGAGAAGTTCGCGGAGAACACGCCCATGGCCAGCCAGCGCAGGTACAGCTCGGGCGTCATGCCCGCCAGGTCGCGCGAGGCCGAACCGATGCCGTGCACCTGCACGGGCACGCCGCTGGCGCCGATCGACAAGGCGGTGCGCAGCGTGTGGCGCAGGCCGTCCCAGCTGTTTTCAGCCTGCGGCCCCGTCTGCCAGGGCAGGCGCTGCGCCGCGGGGAACAGGTCGGAACTGGGCACTACGCCTTCGGGCGGCACCTTCAGGCCGGCCACGGCGTCGAACAATGCGCGCCGCACCAGCAAGGGATACATGCTGCGCAGCGCCGCGCCGGTCTCGCCGTTGCGCGCGTTCACGCCGTCGGGAATGGCGATCTGCGCGTCGCAGGCGGGCGCGTCGAGCCCGTCCTCGATCAGCTGGCGATGGCGTTCGACCCAGAGGTTGTAGATGTCGCGGTAGGTCAGGTCCAGCAGGCCGTAAGGCTGGCCGGACGTCGCGGGAATGCCGTCGAACACCTGCGCCGAGCCATCGTCCTTGGACAGCAGCCAGCCGCGGTCTTCCAGTTCCTCGAACAGCGGGCTGCTCTTGAGCACGCCCGGAAAGCCGGAGGCCGCCACGTGCACGTTGTGCTTGTGGAACAGGGCCAGCATCTGCTTGGCATCCGGGAAGCGCTGGGCGTCCCATTCGAACACGGTCTTGTCGGACAGGAAGCCCCAGGCCGCAGGCTGGGCCAGCGTCACGGCGTCGACCGGAATCTGGTTCTCGCGCATGCGCGCCAGCAAGGCCACCGTCTGCGTGGGCATCTCGCCGCTGGCCTGCTGCAGCCAGGCGCCCATCGCCCAGAGCACCGGCTGGCCGGCACGGCCGGTCAGCGCTGTGTACTGGTTCAGGATCTCGCCCGGCTCGCCGGCGAACAGGAACAGGTCCAGCACGGCGTCGTCGACGGTCAGCACATAGGCCGAATCCGCCGGCGCGGCGCCCACCGCGTGCTCGACGCGGCGCATGGTGTTCACATAGACGCCCCAGCCTTGCGGGCTCCAGGCCAGGGGCAGCGCGCGGTGCTCGGGATCGTCGGACACGACGGATTCCTCGCGCCGGTTCAGGTCGCCCGGGGTTTCGCCCAGGCCGTAGACGCGCTCGTTGGCGCCCAGCGTGAAGCCGGCGGTCCAGGCGGCCGCCTCGGCGTCGTCCAGCGCGTTGTGGCCGAATGCGGGCGTATGCGCGGAAACCTCGGACGCGAAGACTTGGTCCTCGCCGCGGTACAGCGCCACGCGCACCGGATTGGAGCGGACCTCGAGTGTCACGTCTCCTTGCGCGATACGCCAGCCGTCGCCGTCGTCGCGCGGACTGATCGTGGACTCGCCCACGGCCTCTTGGCGCGCGAGCAGCATTTCCGCGACGGCGCGCGCACGCGCGCCCGGCTTGTCATCATTGAGCAGACTCGCCTCGCCGAAACGCAGGCGGAAAACCCCAGGCGCATGCGCCTCGACTACCAGATGCAGCCCGTCGCCCGCGTCGAAATCGATGCGGCTGGGGCGAGACGTCAACAGCTCGACCGTATCGAGCTGGGTAGTATGGGCAAAGTCGAACTTGGGCGGCACAGAGCATCCCCCGGCTTAAGCCAAAAACCATCAAAAGCCGTTATTTTGACGGATTTGGGCTTTGAAATAAACTCGGTCCCTCTTTTGGGCGACCAATTCATACAAAAAAGGGGCCGCAGAAGCCTGCCATCGGTCCCTGGCCCAGCCTGTCGCGACACCTCGCAAATGATCCCCTGCCCTATGAAACCGGGCCCATCTGGCGGCAAATCCGCCCAATTTCCGTAACCGTCTGCCAATAACGGCCTGTCACAACAGGAATCACCCCTCTTTTTCAACGCCCGTCACCGAGGCGTCACCAATCCGGCCAGATCCCGCTCCAACGGCGAAGGTTCGCCCACCAGGCGGGCGCCGATCAGGTCTCCCATGAGCGCGGACCAGGACAGGCCGCGCGAGGCATAGCCCGCGGCCATCCATAGTCCCGGGGCATGGGCCAGCTCCCCCACCGCGGGCAGGCGGCCGGGCAGAACCGCCCGCCACCCCGCCCAACCGGGCAGGCTGCCGGGCGTCAGCGCATTCCAGGCCGGACCGACGGCGCCCAGCAAGCCGGCGGCCTTGTCCAGCGCGACCTGCTGCCCCTCAGCGCTGATCAGCGCCTGTTCCGCGCCATGGACATAGGTGCTGCCGGCCACGCAGCCCTCGCCGGTATCGGGCAACAGATAGCCTTCGCCGCCAATGATGCAACGCGGCCCGCCGCCCAGCGCCGCGGCGGGCAACAGCGTGACTTCGCCCGCCAGCGCGTGCATCTGCGCCACGCGCGGCAGCCAGGGCTCCAGCAGTCCGCTGGCATCCAGCACGCCGCGGGCGCCGGCCGCGTTGGCCAGGATCATCGTGTCCGCCCGCGCCAGTTCCCGGCCCGCCGCGTCCAGCGCCTGCCACTGTCCGCCATCCTGATGGACGCGCGCGACCTGCGCCGGCAGTACCGTCACGCCGGGCAAGGCCAGCAAAGTTTCGATCAGGCGGCCCGGCTGCACCAGCATGCCCTGCGCGAAATACACGCCGCCGCGCGCCACCGGCATGCCGGCCAGCGCGCCGGCTTCATCGCGATCGACCTGCCGCACCCACTCGGCGGGAAACGCCAGCGTTTCCAATGTGCCCGCCAGCGCCGCCGCGCGCCCTTCGTCGCGCTCCAATTGCACCGTACCACAGACACGCGGCGCGGCGCCCTCGGGCAAGCCACGCCAACGCGCCAGCGCCCGCGCGCTTCCCGCGCGCGACAGCCGGGCGCGCGCGTTGTCGTCACGCGCCACCACCGGCGTCAGCGCCGCCGCCACATGGCCGGCATGCGCCGGCGCGCCGTCGGCGCGTGCCGCGTCCAGCACGGTCACGCGCCAACCGCGCAGCGCCAGGCCCTGCGCAATGCCGGCGCCGGCCAGGCCCGCGCCCACCACGACGGCATGGCCGCGCGGCCGGACGCGGGCGCGCGCCTGCGCGGCCCGCGCGCCCTCTGCCCGGGCAGTGGCGACGGTCATGTGCCACTTGCCGCCATAGCCGGCTTCACGGCGCGCGTCGAAACCGGATTCGGACAGTGCCTTGCGCAGCCCCGCGCGTCCAGCCCCCGCAGCCAGCCTCGCGCCCCGCGCCGCCCCCGCGACCAGGTCCCGCCCGCGCCCCTGCACCACCATCGGCGGGCCTCAAGCCGGAGCCCAACCCACCCGCGC
>NZ_JAGTJY010000300.1:0-4254 GCF_018195695.1 Achromobacter sp. Marseille-Q0513
GCCGTCATCGGCCTGAACCTCTGTCCCTTCGCCAAGGCCGTCCAGGTCAAGGACCAGATCCGCTACGCCATCAGTGACGCCACCGACGCCGAGGGCGTGCTGACCGACCTGCAGGACGAACTGGCGCTGCTGGCCGAGGCCGACCCCGAGCAGATCGACACCACGCTGCTGATCCTGCCGGACGCGTTCGACGATTTCCTGGATTTCAACGACTTCGAGGAAGTCACCGACCGCCTGCTCAAGCGCATGCGACTGGTGGGCGAATTGCAGGTCGCCACTTTTCATCCGCAGTTCCAGTTCGCCGACACCGAAGCGGACGATATCGAGAACTGCACCAATCGTTCGCCGTATCCCATCCTGCACCTGCTGCGCGAAGAGAGCATCGACCGCGCCGTGGATGCGTTCCCGGACGCCGCCGAGATCTACGAGAAGAACATCGAGACGATGAAGCGGCTGGGCGTCGAGGGATGGAAGCGGCTGATGCGCGCGCCTTGAGTGGACGCGCGGGCCGCGCGGCGCGGGCTTGTGGGCCGGCGCGCCCGCCGCGCGGGATCTTCCCTGGCGATGCGAAAGCACATGGGCGGCGGGGATCCAAGGGAAGAACGAATAAAGGAACCAATGTTGCGCGCGCAAGGCGCGCCAGGGGAGGGAACATGAACTCCCGAATAGACTTTTGCAACATGCTCTGGGTATAAAGACGCGAATTGCTGTGCTTGCCCCGCCTGTCCCCACAGAAGGCTTCGGATCTCGACCAATGACGTGATTCAGGAGTTAGGCCCATGAAGCGCATACCCGCCTCCAAAGGCATGCCGGCATTTCCCCCAGAGCGGCCCAGGGCCGCCCGCCGCGAGCGCGGCCGGGCCTGGGCCATCACGGGCCTGCCCGGCCTGGTCCTGCTGGCCTTGAGCGGCATCGTCAGCGAGCCGGCATGCGCGCAGCCGGCCGGCCCGGCCAGCCGCGATATCCAGGCGGGCATGGCGGGCCGCGACGCGACGCTGGTGCGCCTGGACAAGGGCAGCGGCCAGCTGCGTGAGATCGATCTGCGCGGACGGGCGCCCGGCGCGGCGCCGGCATTGCCCGCCGCTCCGGCCGCCCCGGCTTCGGCCTTGTCGCCGGGCGCCTATGGCCGTGTGCCGACCGGCATCGACTGGAACATGGGCGTGAATGGCGCGATCGGCAAGATCGTCGCGCAGCTCGGGCCGTTGGCGGCCGACATGGTGCCTTGCGATGACGGGGCCAAGCCCGGCGATGTGCTGCTGAAGACGGCGAAGTCCTTCCTGCTGCCCTGGTGCGTCAAGAACCGGAAGACCGGATCCGGCGCCGCGCCCGGCAAGGCCGCTCCCGACGCGAAGCAGCGCTTCGACGACTATACGAAGCGCTGCGGCGGCACGATCGGCGAGATGGCGGCCAGCATCCGCCGCGATCAGGACGGCTTCCAGCAGGTCAGTCCCGAGCTGACGCAACGCTACATCGCCTGTTCGGCCGGGCTGCGCGACCTGCCCGCGGGACAGCGGGAATGGATGGAGCGGCGGCTGTTCGTCATCGGCATCGCGCCCTATGCCGACGCCGGGCTGGTCCTGCCCTGCACGGGCCTGGCCCTGCGCGCGGATCTCATCGTCACGGCCCGGCATTGCTTCTTTCCGCAGGATGCCGCCGGCAGGCGCATGACCGGCGTGGCGCCATCGGTGGTCCGCGCCTATTCCGTGAGCCGACCCGGCGTCTTCGCCCAGGCCCGCGACGTGCTGGACGTGGATGGCGCTTCCCTGTCCGCGCGTTCCGCCGCCGACTACGACGGGCGCGCGGACATCGCCTTCATCCGGCTCGCCGCGCCCGCGGACCTGGGCAACACCGCGAACGCGCAGGTGGCGGCCGCGCTGCCCGATGGCGGCGACGCGGTCACCGATCTGGTCGTGCCTGGCTTCCATGGCGAACTGGCGGGCAACATCGCCAAGCGCGTCGCGCAGGGAGGCGGAGACGATGTGCGCTATGACAACTCGGGCGGCTGCATGATGGTGCGCTTCAAGAACGCCAGCTGCTATGCGCACAGTTGCCAGACGGGGCCGGGCGTCAGCGGCGCGCCGGTATTGAAATTCCAGGAAGAGGCGGGTGGCGTGCGCGCCTACCTGCTCGGCATCCACACCGGCGCGGGCAGCGCCGAAAGCGCCTGCCAGGGCGTGGCGGACAAGAAGACCGCGTTCCTGTGGAGCCAGGCCGCGGTCAACCTGGCGGAATTTCCGGTGGGCAAGCTGTTTGAAAAATGAAGACAACGCGAATCAACGCGCATGGGAGAGGGAAGATGGACAAGACGGTGAGGCGTGGCGCGGGGCTGGCCCTGGCGCTGGGAATGCTTGCGGGTTGCGCGGGGCCGGCGGCCAAGGACAGCGGGGATGCGTCCGCGCCGCCCAGGGCGCCGGGCGCGGCGCGCGCCTTCCTGCTGGATAGCTGCCCGCTGGATCCGGCGATCGGCAAGGAATCGATCCTGCTGCCAGTCCTGCTGGCGCCCTTGATCAAGAGCGCCGCGGCCAGCGCGATCGATGCGGGCTACGACTATTTCCTCAAGGTCATGAGCGAGCGCCAGCGCCAGCTCACCGCGTCGACCACATTCCAGGCGACGGGCAATTTCTACGCGCTGGAAAAACCGTCCGCCGGCCAGCAGGGCGAGTTCTACCGGATGCCGCTCAAGTGCCTGGTGCTCGTGCGCGAGGCGGACACGGAGCCGGCGCTGAGCCCCGAGCTGCGGGAAGTCTGGGACATCAACAAGGAGAAGATCAATGGCGCGCTGGCCATCGCGAAGGCGGGCTACGCCTTGCAGCGCGCGCCGACCTTCTATGCCGAGCTGAAGATCCGCTACCTGACGCTGACCGTGCCGGCGCAGGCCTTGCAGGATGAAACCGGCAAGCCGCTGCTGGACCGCGCGGGCAAGGCGGTGGTCCTGCCCGAACCGATGGAGGTGCCCATCGAGTTCGAGGTCAAGCCGGTGCGCGTCTTCTACGGCCAGTCGGGCGCGCTTCGCAATCCTGGCGACAAGAAGCGCCTGACCGTCAGCGTGGACCTGAGCGCCAAGGCGTTTGAAAACCAGAAGTGGACCAGCGCGGCGCTGCTGGCCAAGACCTTCGACCTGGGCATGGCCCGGGCCGGCGACTTCATTCCCGAATCCGAGCTGGCGGAGAAGGCCGGCGCGGTGGCGCCGATCCCGGCGCCGGGGCAGATGAAGCTGCGCGTGCCCTACGGCAAGGGCAATGCCTATGCCTACGCGCCGGATCTGGTGGGCACCACGGCCACCGCGATCCTGACGGAAAGCGAGGATGGTTCCGACATCGAGCGCTGGCTGTATGAAAAGGCCAAGGAAAAGCGCGACACCCTGACCGGCAAGGCCAAGGGCTGGGTGAACGACAGCGTGGACCGCAACACGGCCAAGGAATAGCGGCCGGTCGGCGGACGGCAGGGAGCCGGCGCTTGCGCCGGCCCCGCCGTCGTCATTCCTCGTTGGCCCACTCCACCTGCACGCCCAGGCTGCGCAGGTTCTCGACGAAGCGCGGATGGGCGCGGCGGATCGGGGTGGCGTTGCGGATCTCGGAGCGGCCCTTGATGCTGCTGGCCACCATGAACAGCGCGATGGCCACGCGGATGATGTAGGGGCTCTCGACCACGGCCGGCGTCAGCGCATTGCCGCCGAAGGTGACCACGCGGTGCGGATCTGACGAGAACACGTGGGCGCCGAACTTGGACAGCTCGCCGGTCCAGCCCAGCGCGCCGTCATAGACCTTGTTCCAGAACATCGCGTTGCCCTCGGCGCACACGCCCAGCGCGATGAAGATGGGCAACAGGTCCACCGGGAAATACGGCCAGGGCGCGGCCTCGACCTTGGTCAGCACGTTGCTGGTGAAGGGCGTCTGCACCTTCAGCGGGCCGTCGCGGAACGCGCGCGACCAGCCGTCCTTGTGCTCGATGCGCACGCCGAACTTGGCGAAGGTGCGATCGAGCAGCGGGAAATTGCCCGGCGTGCTGTTGCGCACCACCACGTCGCCGCCGGTGATCGCGCCCAGCGCCAGGAAGGTGGTGATCTCGTGGAAGTCTTCCTCGAACGTGAATTCGCCGCCCTTGAGGGCCGCGCCGCCGCGCACCGCCAGCCGCGAGGTGCCGATGCCGTCGATGTCCGCGCCCATCATCGCCATGAAGCGGCAGAATTCCTGCACGTGCGGTTCCGACGCGGCGTTGGTCAGCGTCGATTCGCCTTGCGCGGCGGCCGCGCAC
>NZ_JAGTJY010000301.1:0-4067 GCF_018195695.1 Achromobacter sp. Marseille-Q0513
TGTCTATACCGTGCGCCCCGCCCCGGCCGCCGCCGATGCCGCGCAGCTTGAACCGGTGACGGTGCAAGGCGCGTCGGTGGCCGAGGGCGGCTACCAACCCGAGCCCACCGCCTCGGTGACGCGCTCGTCCGTGCCGGTGCTGGACCAGCCGCAAGCCATCAACGTGGTGCCGGCGCAGGTGCTGCGGGACCAGCGCCCGCGCAACCTGGACGACGCGCTGGCCAACGTCAGCGGCATCACCCAGGGCAACACGCTGGCCGGCACGCAGGACACGCTGATGAAGCGCGGCTTCGGCGCCAATCGCGACGGCTCCATCATGCGCAACGGCATGCCGCTGGTGCAGGGCCGCGGCCTGAACGCCGCCGCCGAGACGGTGGAAGTGCTGAAGGGCCCGGCCTCGCTGCTGTACGGCATCATGGATCCCGGCGGCGTCATCAACATCGTCGGCAAGCGCCCCCAGCTCACGCCGTACCACGCCATCACGCTGAGCGGATCGACCTACGCGCACAGCCGCAACGGCGTCGGCGCCACGCTGGACAGCACCGGCCCGATCGGCGATTCGCGGCTGGCCTACCGTCTAGTGGTGGACACCAGCAACGAGGACTACTGGCGCGACTTCGGCCGCCGCCGCGACACCCTCGTCGCCCCGTCGCTAGCTTGGTACGGCGAGGACACCCAGGTGGTGGCGTCCTACGAGCACCGCGACTACATGTACCCGTTCGACCGCGGCACCGCGCTGGACCCGAACACCGGCAAACCGCTGGACATCCCCTCGCGCCGCCGGCTGGACGAGCCCTACAACAATATGTGGGGCAGCACCGAGCTGGCGCAGGTCACGGTCGACCAGCGGCTGGACGAGCGCTGGAAGGCCCACCTGGGCTACAGCTGGAACCAGGAACACTACGACGCCAACCAGGTGCGGGTCACCAGCCTGGACCCCGCCACCGGCACCCTGCGGCGCAGCAACGACGGCACGCGCGGCGCGCTGTCCACCGACCACTACGTGATCGGCTACCTGGACGGCCGCGTCGACCTGGGCGGGCTGCGCAACGACCTGCAGGTCGGCGCCGACTACGAGCGGCGCAAGATCTTCCGCTCCGACCTGATCCGCCAGGCCATCTCGCGCCCCTTCAGCTACGTCGACCCGGTCTACGACCGGCAGGGACCGGGCACCACCGTGGTCGCCAGCGACAGCGACCAGACCGACAAGCTGCGCTCCACCTCGTTCTTCCTGCAGGACACGCTGCACCTGAATGAACGCTGGCTGCTGGTGGGCGGGCTGCGCTACCAGCACTACGAGCAGCTGGCCGGCCGTGGCCGGCCCTTCAAGACCAACACCGACATCGCCGGCGGCAAGTGGCTGCCGCGCGCCGGGCTGGTCTACAAATGGACGCCCGAGCTGTCGCTCTATGCCAGCTATACCGAATCGCTCAAGCCCACCTCCACCATCGCGCCGCTATCCAGCGGCGCGATGATCGATTCCGGCGTCGCGCCCGAACAGGCCAAGTCCTGGGAACTGGGCCTGAAATGGGACATGCCGGGACAGACCACCGGCACCCTCGCGCTGTTCGACATCCGCAAGCGCAACGTGCTGGTCTCGCAATACAACGACGTCACCAAGCTGACCGACTGGCGCACCAGCGGCGCGGCGCGCTCGCGCGGCGTGGAACTGGACGTGAGCGGCGCGCTGTCCCGGCGCTGGGACTTCATCGCCAGCTACGCCTACCTGGACGCCGTCACCACCGAGGATCCGCTCTACCAGGGCAAGCGCCTGTGGAACGTGGCCCGTCACACCGGCTCGCTGGCCCTGGTCTACAACGCCGGCCAGATCGGCGAGGGCCGCCTGCGCCTGGGCGCCTCCGGCCGCTACGTCAGCACGCGGCCGGGCGATTCGGCCAATTCCTTCACGCTGCCGGCCTACACGGTGATGAACGCCTTCGCCACCTACGACACCCGCATCGCCGGGCGCAACGTGCAGTTCCAGCTCAACGTCAACAACCTGTTCGACCGGACCTACTACACCTCCAGCGCCAACCAGTACTTCATATCCATGGGCGATGCGCGGCAGGTCGTGCTGTCCACCCGCGTGGAGTTCTGATCATGCGCATCCGTCTTTCCCTGCTGCTGGCCGCCGCCTGCGCGTCGCTCCTGCCCGCCGCGCCCGCCGGCGCCGATGCCGGCGATCCCATCCTGGCCGGACGCGGCGTCGTCACGATGCCCGGCGCCGCGCGCGGCTGGGGTTTCCCCGCGCTCACGCCGGACGGCGGCCAGCTGCTGCTGGCCCGCCGCGAGAACGGCCTGGCCGTGTACGACACGGCCTCGCAGGCGGCGCCCGTCACCATTCCCGGCACCGAAGGCGCCAACGCCGCCGCCGTGGTGCCGTCCGCCGACCGGATCTACGTCGCCGCCATGGACGGCAACGTGATCGTCGTGCGCGCCTCCGACCGCAATGTGCTCAAGCGCCTGCCGGTGGACGCCGGCAACCTCAACAATGTGCTGTACGACCCGGACAGCGGCCAGGTGCTGCTGACCAGCGGCCGGCGCGATGCCGTGACCCGCGTCTACCGCCTGGATCCGGCCTGCGACTGCGTGCGCGCCCAGCAGGACCTGCCCGCCGCCAAGCTGGACGCGCCCGTCCTGCTGGGCCCGGGCCTGGCCGCGCTGCCGCTGCGCGATGAAGGCCGCGTCGCCGTCATCGACCTGCGGCGCATGGCCGTGACCCGGCTGTGGCAGCCGCCCTCGTGTCCGCGTCCCGGCGCGCTGGCCGCCGATCCGGCCGGCGCGCGGCTGTTCGTGGCCTGCCGGGGCGTCGACCCGCGCGTGCTGAGTCTGGACGCCGCCAGCGGCGCGGTATTGGCGAGCGCGCCCGCCGGCCGCGACATCAACGCGCTGGCCTACGACTCGCGACGCGGCTGGCTGCTGGCGCCCAGCGGCACGGATGCCCGGCTGTCGATCTACGAGGCCCGCGACCCCGGCCGCCTGCGCCGGCTGGCCGCCATCGGCACCCGGCCCTGGGCCCACAACATGGCCTATGACGCCAGGCGCGGCATCGCCTATCTGCCCAGCATGGACGACACCGAGGTCTACCCCGCCGCCGGCGGCGAGGCGCAGCGCCATTTCGCGGCGGACAGCTATGCCGTGACCACGCTGCGGCTGCGCGAGGCGCGGCCATGAGCGCCGGCCGCGACGTAGCCGCCCACGCGGCGGCACGGCCGCGCCCGCCCTCGCGGCGCGGCGCCTACCTGAAGGCGCTGCGCAAGGCGCACGGCTGGCTGGGCCTGTGGGGCGCGCTGCTGGGCCTGCTGTTCGGCGCCAGCGGCATCATCCAGAACCACCGCGCCGTGCTGAAGATCGACATGCCCGGCCCGGCGGTCGAAACGCTGCACCTGCAGGCGCCAGCCGGCTTGCCCCGCACCGACGCCGACGTGGCGCGCTGGCTGCAACAGGCGCTGCGGCTGGACAAGCCGGCCGAGCGCATCCGCAAGGAGCCGGCGCAGGACGTGCGCTGGGGCGACACCGTGGCGCGCCAGCCCGAGCGCTGGCAGGCGCTGTTCCGCGCGCCGGGCTATCAGGTCCAGGTGGAGTTCTGGCCGCAAAGCGGCATGGCCAGCGCGCGCCGCAGCACGGCCAGCTGGTGGGGCGTGATCCAGAACTTCCATCGCGCCAACGGCGCCGGCGTGGCCTGGGTGCTGCTGTCCGACACCATCGGTGGCGCGCTGATCGCGCTCTGTCTGACCGGCGTGCTGCTGTGGACCGAGCTGGAAAAGCGCAAGCTGATCGGCGCGGCCGTGGCGCTGGCGTCGCTGGCGGCCACCGTGGCGGCGGTGGCGCTGTCCTGGGCCTAGCGCGCTGTTCCGCGGATACGCCCGCACGAAATCCCCCTGACCGCCACGGCGTCGTTGCAAAGCCTCGCGATACCAATTTGCCGCGCGGCGGGCCGTTGCCGGCCCGCCCCCCCCCCACCGGGGAAGGGCGGACACAGCCGCCCCCCCCCCCCCCCGCCCCCCCGCCGGGGGGGGCCGGCCCCCCCCCCATCGTCTGGCTCCCCCCGCCGATGGATACCGCGC
>NZ_JAGTJY010000302.1:0-4020 GCF_018195695.1 Achromobacter sp. Marseille-Q0513
GCTGGGCACGGCCATGGCACAGGGGCTGCTGGCGCTGTCGGCGGCGCTGGCCGCGCCCGGCGAGCGCGGCCGCGTGGTTGGCGCGGCCCAGGGCGGGGTGGTGATTGGCCTGCTGCTGGCGCGCACCTTGTCCGGCGCGCTGGCCGATCTGTGGGGCTGGCGCGCGGTCTATCTGGTCTCGGCCGCGCTGTCCGCGCTGCTGGCGGTGGCGTTGGCGCTGGGCCTGCCGCGCCGCCGGCTGCCGTCGGCCGGCATGGGCTATGGGGCCTTGCTGCGCTCCATGTATACCTTGGTGCTGACCGAGCCCGTGCTGCGGGTGCGCGGCATGATCGCGCTGCTGATGTTCGCCGCCGTCAGCGTGTTCTGGACCGCGCTGGTGCTGCCGCTGTCGGCGCCGCCGCACGCGTTGAGCCACACCGCCATCGGCGCGTTCGGGCTGGTGGGCGTGGCCGGCGTGCTGATGGCGGCGCGTGCCGGCCGGCTGGCCGATCGCGGGCAGGGACAGCGCACCACGGGCGCCAGCCTCGTGCTGTTGTGCCTGTCCTGGATACCGATCGCATTGCTGGATTGGAGCCTGTGGGCGCTGGCGCTGGGCGTGCTGCTGCTGGACGTGGCGCTGCAGGCGCTGCACGTGACCAACCAGTTGATGATTTTCAGCATCGGCGCGCAGGCGCACAGCCGGCTGGTCGGCGCCTACATGCTGTTCTACGCGGCCGGCAGCGGCCTGGGCGCGATCGCGGCCACGACGGTGTACGCGCATGCCGGCTGGCTGGGCGTGTGCGCGCTGGGCGCGAGCATCAGCGCGGCGGCGCTGCTGTTCTGGCTGGCGACGCTGCCGCGCGGCGCGGCGGCGAGGCAGCGCGAGGGGCGGTGCCAGGACGCGCTGGGTTGATGCGGGAGCGATCAGGCTGGCCGCCCGTGGATCGCGGCCGGCCTGGGTCCGTTCCGGTCAGGGCTGCACTTCGTACTCGCCCGAGCCCAGCACCACGGCGGCCAGCCCCGGCGCCTGGGTCAGCTTGTGCAGCGCATAGGCCTGCGCCGTGGCGATCTTGGCGGCGTGGAACTCGGGATCTTCCTGCTTGAGATCCAGGCTGGCCAGCAGCGCGCGCGCCATCTGCCAGCCGGCCAGCGTGGTGCCGGCCAGCATCAGGTAGGGCACGGCCGCGGCGAACACGGCGTTGGTATGGCCGGCCGCGTTGGCCAGCACGTAGTCCACGGCGCTGGCCAGCGCCTCGCGGGCCGCCTTGAGCGGGCCGGCCACGCGGGTGGCGGCCGGTTCGTTGCGGGCCAGCAGCGCGTCCTCGGTCTGGCGCACCTGGTCCAGCAGCCAGCGCGCCACGGCGCCGCCGTCGCGCAGCGTCTTGCGGCCCACCAGGTCGTTGGCCTGGATGGCGGTGGTGCCTTCGTAGATGGCCAGGATGCGCGCGTCGCGGTAGTACTGCGCGGCGCCGGTTTCCTCGATGAAGCCCATGCCGCCGTGCACCTGCACGCCCAGGCTGGTGACCTCGATCGACATCTCGGTGCACCAGCCCTTGACGATGGGCACCAGGTATTCCTGCACTGCCAGGTGGCGCGCGCGGGCCTTCTCGTCGGGGGAGGCGTGCGCCAGGTCGGCATGGCCGGCCGTGTAGTAGGCCAGCGCGCGGCCGGCCTCGGTGACGGCGCGCATGGTGCCCAGGATGCGGCGCACGTCCGGGTGCTGGATGATGGCCACGGCCTCGCGCGACGAGCCATCCACCGGACGGCTCTGCACGCGTTCGGCGGCATAGGCCAGCGCGTGCTGGTAGGCGCGGTCGGACACGGCCACGCCCTGCATGCCGACGGCGAAGCGCGCGGCGTTCATCATGATGAACATGGCGTCCAGGCCGCGGTTCTCCTGGCCGATCAGGTAGCCCACGGCGCCGCCGGCATCGCCGAATTGCAGCGTGGCGGTGGGGCTGGCCTTGATGCCGAGCTTGTGCTCGATCGACACGCAGTGCACGTCGTTGCGCTGGCCCAGCGAGCCGTCGGCGTTGACCAGGAACTTGGGCACCAGGAACAGCGAGATGCCCTTCACGCCCTCGGGCGCGTCGGGCAGGCGGGCCAGCACCAGGTGGATGATGTTCTCGGACAGGTCATGCTCGCCATAGGTGATGAAGATCTTGGTGCCCGAGATGCGGTAGCTGCCGTCGCCTTGCGGTTCGGCGCGCGAGCGCAGCAGGGCCAGGTCCGAGCCGGCCTGCGGCTCGGTCAGGTTCATGGTGCCGGTCCATTTGCCGGAGATCATCGGACCGATGTAGCGCTCGCGCAGCTCGGCCGAGCCGGCGGTCAGCAGCGCTTCGATGGCGCCGTTGGTCAGCAGCGGACACAGCGAGAACGACAGGTTGGCGGCGTTCAGCATTTCCGAGGTGGCCGCGCCCAGCAGGCCGGGCAGGCCCTGGCCGCCGTATTCGGCGGGATGGTTCATGCCCTGCCAGCCAGCCTCGGCGTACTGGCGGAAGGCCTGCTTGAAGCCGGGCGCGGTGGTGACGGCGCCATCGCGCCAGGCGCCGGGCTCGCGGTCGGCGGGCTGGTTCAGCGGGGCCAGCACCTCGCCGGCGAAGTGCGCGGCTTCCTCCAGCACCGCCTGGGCGGTGTCGGGCGTGGCTTCCTCGAAGCCGGGCAGGGCCGCCACGGCGGGCAGGCCCGCCAGGTGGTTGAGCACGAACAGCATGTCTTTGACGGGGGCTTGGTACGGCATGGCGTCGGAACTCCTGGATATGTGGTTGTCGTTGGAATCAGGCGGACTTGCTGGGATCGGCGGCGGGGCCGGACAGGTCGATGGCGCTGGTGGCGCCCACGGCCGCGCGCAGTTCGAATTTCTGGATCTTGCCGGTGGAGGTCTTGGGCAGCTCGCCGAAGCGCACCGCGCGCGGCACCTTGAAGCCGGGCAGCAGCAGCTTGCAGTGCGCGATGATTTCTTCGGCGGTGGCGCTGCAGCCCGGTTTGAGCTCGACGAAGGCGCAGGGCGTCTCGCCCCACTTGGGGTCGGGCATCGCGACCACGGCCACGGCGGCCACCGAGGGGTGGCGGTAGAGCGCGTCCTCGACCTCGATGCTGGAGATGTTCTCGCCGCCGGAGATGATGATGTCCTTGCTGCGGTCCTTGATGCGGATGTAGCCGTCGGGCGTCATCACGCCCAGGTCGCCCGTGTGGAACCAGCCGCCGGCGAAGGCATCCTCGGTGGCGCGCTCGTTCTTCAGGTAGCCCTTCATGCAGATGTTGCCGCGGAACATGATCTCGCCCACGGTCTGCTCGTCGGCCGGGACTTCGAGCATGGTTTCGGGATCGCGCACTGACACGCCGGCCTGCAGGTGATAGCGCACGCCCTGGCGCGCGTTGAGTAGGGCGCGCTCTTCGTCTTCCAGCGCGTCCCAGGCTGCCTGGCGCGCGCAGACGGCGGCCGGGCCGTAGACCTCGGTCAGGCCGTAGACGTGGGTCAGCTCGAAGCCGATCTCCTTCATTTTGGCGATCACGGCGGGCGCGGGCGCGGCGCCGGCCACCATGGTGCGGACCGTGTGCGTGATGCCGGCGCGCAGCTCGGCCGGCGCGTTGGCCAGCGCGCTCTGCACGATGGGCGCGCCGCAGTAGTGGGTGACGCCTTCGGCGCGGATCAGGTCGAACACGGTCTTGGGATCGAACTTGCGCAGGCAGACGTTGACGCCGGCGCGCGCGGCCACGGTCCAGGCGAAGCACCAGCCGTTGCAATGGAACAGCGGCAGCGTCCAGAGGTAGACCGGATGCTTGGGCATGTCCCATTCAAGGATGTTGCTGACGGCGTTCAGATAGGCGCCGCGATAGTGATAGACCACGCCCTTGGGATCGCCGGTGGTGCCGGACGTGTAGTTCAGCGCGATGGCGTCCCACTCGTCGGCCGGCGGCTGCCAGTCGAACGTGGCGGGCGCGGCGGCCAGGAAGGCGTCGTAGTCGGTCGCGCCGGGCAGGGTGGCGGGCGCGCCGTCCAGATCGTGCACGGAAATCACGACCAGGTGCGGGAATTCG
>NZ_JAGTJY010000303.1:0-4017 GCF_018195695.1 Achromobacter sp. Marseille-Q0513
TAAGTCTCCTAGAGGGTTTGGGCCAGTGTTGGGCCCACCCCCGAAGCGCTGCGCGCTTCCCCCTCCAGGGGGCATGCTGGCGGACCGGCGGAGCCGGATCCGCGGCATCCCGATTTTGGGGGGACGGCCGTTTCAGGGGGCGTGGGGCGGCGCGATGGCGCCGTGTAAACGGATATCCGGCCGGGGCGGGCTCAGCCCTTTCGGGCTGGCGCCACCGGCCGGATGATCGGGGTGTGCCCGGTTCTTATGCTGCCAGCGCCTCGGACAGGATGTCCAGCGCGCGGGCGAACTGGGCGTCGGGAATGGTCAGGGGGTACAGGAAGCGCAGCACGTTGCCGTACACGCCGCAGCTCAGCAGGATCAGGCCGCGCTCCATGGCGCGCGCCTGCACGCGCTTGACGGCGTCGGCGTCCGGCTTGCCGGTGGCCGGGTCGTTCAGTTCCAGCGCCACCATCGAACCCAGGCCGCGCACGTCGACGATGCCGGGAACCTTGGCGCGCAGGCCTTCGAGATGGGCGCGCAGCTTGTCGCCCAGCTGGACGGCGCGCTCGCACAGTTTTTCCTCGGCGATCACGTCCAGCACCGCGTGCGCGGCGGCCACGGCCAGCGGGTTGCCGGCGTAGGTGCCGCCCAGGCCGCCGGCGGCGGGCGCGTCCATGACGTCGGCGCGGCCCACCACGCCCGAGATCGGCATGCCGCCGCCCAGGCTCTTGGCCATGGTGATGAGGTCGGCCTGCACCGAGTGGTGTTCCATCGCGTACAGCTTGCCGGTGCGGCCGAAGCCGGTCTGGACTTCATCGGCGATCAGCAGGATGCCGTGCTCGTCGCAGAGCTTGCGCAGCGCGGTCATCAGTTCGGGCGGGGTGATGTTGAAGCCGCCTTCGCCCTGCACGGGTTCGATGATGATGGCGGCGACGCGCTTGGGATCGATGTCGACCTTGAACAGCAGGTCCAGCGCCTTGAGCGAGTCGGCCACCGTGATGCTCTGGGTGCCGTTGGGGAAGGGCACGTGGTAGACGTCGCCCGGCATGGGGCCGAAGGACAGCTTGTACGGGGCGACCTTGCCGGTCAGCGCCATGCCCATCATGGTGCGGCCGTGGAAGGCGCCGGAGAAGGCGATCACGCCCGAGCGGCCGGTGGCCGAGCGCGCGATCTTGATGGCGTTCTCGACGGCCTCGACGCCGGTGGTGAAGAAGGCGCTCTTCTTCAGGCCGTCGATGGGGGCCAGGCGGTTGATGCGTTCGGCCAGCGAGATGTAGCCCTCGTAGGGCACGATCTGGTAGGCGGTGTGCGTGAAGTTGTCGAGCTGGGCCGAGATGGCGGCCTTGACCTTGGGATGCAGGTGGCCGGTGTTCAGCACGGCGATGCCGCCGGCGAAGTCGATGTATTCCTTGCCGGCGGCGTCCCACAGCGTGGCGTTCTCGGCGCGCACGGCATAGAAATCGCACATCACGCCGACGCCGCGCGGCGTGGCCAGGGAACGGCGGGTATTCAGATCCTGATTCTTCATCTCAGCCTCGCATCGCGGGTAAAGGGTTAGCCGCTAATTTAATGCTACGATGGCCCCATTGTTGGGAACCACTTTTGTAAAACAGGTAGAACCAATTGCGTTCCATCGTAGGCGACCTGCTGCTGCTTCGGCTGGCCGAGGCCAGCGCCGAGCCGATGAACCGGCGGCTGTACCGCGGCCTGCGCGAAGCCATCCTGGAAGGCGCCATCGCCGCCGATACCCGCCTGCCGGCCTCGCGCGACCTGGCGGCCGAGCTGGGCATCGCCCGCAACACCGTGGTCCACGTCTACAGCCAACTGCTGGCCGAGGGCTATACCCGCAGCCGGCAGGGCAACGGCACCTTCGTCAACGCCTCGCTGCCGGACTCGTTCCTGAGCAGCGGACGGCGCGCCCGCCTGGCGGCCGCGCCGCAGCCGCGTCCGGCGCTGTCGCCGCGCGGCGCGGCCATCGTCGACGGCGCCTCGGCCTCGCCCTACCAATGGGGCGCCTTCATGCCGGGCGTGCCCGACCTGACCGAGTTCCCGCACCGCAAGTTCGGCCGCATCGTCAGTGCGCTGTGGCGCAATCCGCCGCCCGACCTGCTCACCTACGCCCATGGCGGCGGGCTGCCGGCGCTGCGCGAGGCGCTGGCGCAGCATCTGGCGCTGACGCGCTCGATCGATTGCGATCCCGAACAGATCATCATCACCGAAGGCTCGCACCAGGCCATCGACCTGGCCTCGCGCATCCTGGGCGATCCGGGCGAGGTGGCCTGGGTCGAGGACCCGGGCTATTGGGGGGCGCGCACCGTGCTGCAGGCCAATGGCCTGCGCATCCGCCATCTGCCTGTGGACGAGGAAGGCATGCAGGTGCCGCAGGAAGCCGGCGGCGAACCGCCGCGCTTCATCTTCGTCACGCCGTCGCATCAATATCCGCTGGGGCCGGTGATGTCGCTGGCGCGCCGCCGCCAGCTGCTGGCGGTCGCGCGGCGCCATGGCAGCTGGATCATCGAGGACGACTACGACAGCGAGTTCCGCTTCTCGGGGCGACCCATCGCCTCGCTGCTGGGGCTGGAGCCGGACGCGCCCGTGATCTACATGGGCACCTTCAGCAAGACGCTGTACCCGGGGCTGCGCGTGGGCTATCTGGTGTTGCCGCGTCCGCTGGTGGCGGCATTCCAGGCGGCGCACGCCGAGCTGTACCGCGAGGGTCACCAGATGACGCATGCCGCGCTGGCGGCCTTCATCGCGGACGGCCACTACGCCGCGCACATCCGGCGCATGCGCATGCTCTACGGCCGCCGCCGCGCCATGCTGGTCAACCTGATCGAGCGCCGCCTGGGCGCCGATTGGCTGCACCGCGACGCCAGCCTGGCCGGGCTGCATCTGGTGCTGACGCTGCCACCCGACATGGACGACCTGCGCGTGGTCGAGGAGGCGCGCGCGCGCGGCGTGCTGACGCGTCCGCTGTCGCGCTACTACGCGGACCCGGCGCTGCGGCGTCCGGGGCTGCTGCTGGGTTTTGCCTGCGTGCCCGAGCAGGACATCGCGCGCAAGTTCGAGGTGCTGCTGGACAGCCTGGCGGAGGTGGCGCGCAAGCCGGCGCGCGCGGCCCGCGCTTGAGCCGCCAAGCGCGCATCGGCGACCGCGTCTCAGAACCCCGGCAGCGCCGCCGCGAACGCGGCCGCGTTGCGCATGCCCTGGTCCTCGAAATTGGTGTTGAAGACGGCGTGCGCCTGCGCGCTTTGCGCGGCCAGCCGGGAAAAGCGCTCGGCCAGCTCCGCCAGCTCGGCCTCGGAATACTCGTACTGGAAGCGTCCCGACGAGGCTTGCGTGGTCCGGTTCCAGGCGGCCGCGTTGCGGCCATGCAGCCGCAACAGCGTCAGCTCTGGATGCGTGCTTGCCCAGACGGCGGGCACGCTGTTCTCCGGCCCGGCGGGCGCGTCGACCACCGTGTGCACCGCGCCCAGCTCGCGCAGCAGCGCCAGCGTGCCGGCCGTCGCGGCGGCGCTGTCGAACCAGCTGCGGTGGCGCAGCTCGATGGAGACCAGGTGCTCGTCCATGCGCCGCGCCGCCTCGGCCAGCGCCGCGTGGCCGCGCGCGTCGCGCCGTATCCAGGGCGGGAACTGGAAATGCACGGCGCCCAGCTTGCCCGGCAGGCGCAGCGGCTCCAGCGCCAGCGTGTAGCGCCGCCAGAGTTCGTCGCGCAGCTCGCCGGGCACGTCGTTGTAGTAGATGAACGGATCCGGCCAACCGTCGAGCTCCGCGCGGATGTCGGGGGGCAGGGCGGACAGCGGCGTCTGGTGGCCGGTGAACAGCCGGAACGCCTTGATGTTGAAGACGAAGCCGTCCGGCGTGCGCTGGTCCCAGCGCCAGGCGTTCTCGGCCGTGGGCAGCGCGTAGTAGCTGGAATCGATCTCGACCAGCGGGAAGCGCGCCGCGTAGTAGCGCAGCCGGGCCTCGGCGTTGGCGGCCACGGCCGGCGGATAGAAGCGGCCGCAGGCCAGCAGCGTGGGATCGGTCCAGGAG
>NZ_JAGTJY010000304.1:0-4014 GCF_018195695.1 Achromobacter sp. Marseille-Q0513
TGGCGCGAGCGCGGCGCCGATCGCCTGGATCCCGTGCGCTTCCGCTTCATGGACGCGCTGGAGCGGCGCGCCGAGCCGCATGCCGGCGCCGCCCGCGCGCTGCTGGACCAGCGCCTGGCCGCCCTGCTCGACGCCTACGCGGCGGACCTGGAGCGGGACGAGGCCGCGCCCGGCAGCCCGGCGGCCCAGCCGTCGGTAGCGGCTGACCACGACGCGCGGGATTCGGCCGCCGTTGCGCCCATCGACACGCCCCTGCCCGCCGATACCCTGGCCAGCCTGGCCCGCGCGCTCGACACCGGCCACGCCGTGCCCTGGCGCAGCGCCTATCCCGAGCTGCCGCTGCTGGACGTGTACCGCGACATCTGGGCCAAGGTCAGCGCCAACCGCCAGCTGCGCCAATCGGAACAGCAGGTGCCCGACAATGCCGGCCCGCTCAATTCCAACAACCTGGTCCACCGCTCGCTGGCGCTGATGCGCCAGCTCTCGCCCGGCTATCTGCACCAGTTCCTGTCCTACCTGGACGCGCTGGCCTGGATGGAGCAGTTCGACGGCGCGGTGGCCGCCGCCAAGGAAGCCGCGCGCGGTTCGGCCAAGGCTGGCGCCAAGGGCGCGGGCAAGGCGGCCAAGCCCGCCGCCAAGCGCAGCCGGGCCAAGACGGCCTGACGCCCCATTCGATTTGCGCCGGACCCGGTGCCCGCAGTAAGATACGATCCATATACAAACCATATACGGATCACTTACATGGGCATCGTCAAAATCTCCGAGCAGATGCATGAGAACCTGCGCGTGGCCAGCGCCGCGCTCAGCCGCTCCATCAATTCCCAGGCCGAGCACTGGATGCGCATCGGCATGCTGTCCGAGCTGTATCCCCAGCTGCGCCACGCGGACATCTGCCAGCTGCTGATCCGCATCGAGCAGGCCGAGGGCTTCTCCATCGCCGCCCTGTCCCAGGGCCAACCGCAAGACGCCCAGCGGGAGGCCGCGTGATGGCCAAGAAGGTCTCGATCAAATCCGCCGCCGACATCGAAATGGCCCGCAAGGCCGGCGCGCTGGCGGCCGAAGTGCTGCAGGTGGTGGCCGAGCACGTGCGGCCCGGCGTCACCACCGACGAGCTGGACCGCATCTGCCACGACCACATCGTCAAGGTGCAGCAGGCCATCCCCGCCAACATCGGCTACCACGGCTTTCCCAAGACCATCTGCGCCTCGCCCAACCACGTCATCTGCCACGGCATCCCGTCGTCCAAGGTGCTCAAGAACGGCGACATCCTGAACATCGACGTGGCCGTCATCAAGGACGGCTGGTACGGCGACACCAGCCGCATGTACTACGTCGGCGAACCCAGCCCGCTGGCCCGCAGGCTGGTCCGCACCACCTACGAAGCCATGCGCGCCGGCATCATGGCCGTCAAGCCGGGCGCCACGCTGGGCGACATCGGCCACGCCATCCAGACGGTGGCGCACCGCGAGCACTTCAGCATCGTGCGCGAGTACTGCGGCCATGGCATCGGCCAGATCTATCACGACGAGCCGCAGGTGCTGCACTACGGCCGTCCCGGCGAGGGCCTGGTGCTGCAACCCGGCATGATGTTCACCATCGAACCCATGATCAACGCCGGCAAGCCGGCCACGCGCCAGATGCCCGACGGCTGGACCGTGGTCACCAAGGACCGCTCGCTGTCCGCGCAGTGGGAGCACATGGTGGTGGTGACCGACACCGGCCATGAAGTGCTGACGCCCTGGCCCGACGGCTTCGGCGACTACCCGCCCATCCCCTGAGGCGGCTGCCGGGCAGCGCAAGTAGCGGAGTGCCACAACGGACGGCGGCGGCCATGATGGCGTCTCCGCCGTTCTGGCCGCTCACCGCCGCGCCAGGACGTTTCCCGTCCAACGCACCGGCTGCCATCGCCTCCATGCCCTCCCTGTCTCCGGCGTTCCGCCGACTGGCCTCGTCCAACCTGGCCGCCCAATTCTCCGAACAGATCGCCCTGGCCGCCGCGCCGCTGGCCGCCGTGCTGGCGCTGGGCGCGGACGCCGCCCAGACCGGCTATCTGCAGACCGCCCAGACCCTGCCCTTCCTGCTGCTGTCGCTGCCCGCCGGCGTGCTGGCCGACCGCATGCAGCGCCGGCTGCTGATGAGCGCCGCCGAGTGCGCGCGCGCCGTCAGCCTGCTGTGCCTGCTGGCGCTGCTCTGGTCCGGCCAGCTGACCCTGCCGCTGCTGGCCGCGCTGGGCTTCCTGGGCGCCGTCGGCACCGTCGCCTACAACGTGGCCGCCCCCGCGCTGGTGCCCAGGCTGGTGCCGCAGGCCGAGCTGGCCGGCGCCAACCGCTGGCTGGAGCTGGCGCGCAGCGCCGCCTTCTCCGCAGGCCCGGCCGCCGGCGGCGCGCTGGTCAGCGCGCTGGGCGCGTCCGCCGCCTATGCGCTGGCGACCGCGCTGTCGCTGCTGGCCGCCATGCTGCTGGCGGGACTGCCGGCCGACGCGCCCGCCGCGACGGCGACGCGCCGCCACATCGGACGCGAGCTGGCCGAAGGCGCCGCCTTCGTGCTGCGCCATCCGCTGCTGCGGCCCGTGCTGGTCACCGCCGTGTTCTTCAATGTGGCCTGGTTCGTGCTGCAGGCCGTGTACGTGGTCTATGCCATCCGCGACCTGGGGCTGGACGCCGCCGGCGTGGGCCTGACGCTGGGCATCTATGGCCTGGGCATGCTGGCCGGCGCGCTGCTGGCGCCGCGCCTGGCGCGCCGGCTGAGCTTCGGCGCGCTGATCGCCGCCGGCCCGCTGTGCGCGCTGCTGGCCAGCGCCCTGATGCTGCTGACCCTGGCGCGCCCCTCGCCCGCGCTGGCCGCGCTCGCCTTCTTCCTGTTCGGCGCCGGTCCCATCCTCTGGACCATCGCCACCACCACGCTGCGCCAGGCGGTCACGCCCAACGCCATGCTGGGCCGCGTGTCGGCCGTTATCCTGACCGCCACCTTCGGAGCGCGCCCCGTCGGCGCGCTGATCGGTGCGGCCCTGGCCGAGCATGTGGACATCGCCGCCTGCCTGTGGGTCTCGGCGCTGGGCTTCGCGCTGCAGTTCGCCGTGATCTGCGCCTCGCCAGTGCCCAGGCTGCGCACCCAGCCCGAAGCCGTGGCCGGCTGATCCGGAGCGCGGTCGCGGGCTGGCCATGCCTCGCCCAGCGGGCCTCGCCGGCGGCGGTTTGCCGGCGGCGCCGGCACTGTTGCGGCCCGGGAAAACGCAAACTGTATCTGCCGCCTGGACGCGCCATGCCATAGACTGGCCCGGTCGATCGTCCATCCACCCGTCCGCCTCATGCTGAAGATCCTGGGAAAAGCCTCATCCATCAACGTGCGCAAGGTCCTGTGGACCTGCGTCGAACTCGGCCTGCCGTTCGAGCGCGAAGACTGGGGCTCGGGCTTCCAGCCCACCGATGCCCCGGCCTTCCTGGCGCTCAACCCGAACGCCATGGTGCCCGTCATCCAGGACGGCGACTTCACGCTGTGGGAATCGAACAGCATCATCCGCTACCTGGCCAACCAGTACGGCGACGGCGCGCTCTACCCGGCCGAGGCGCGCCTGCGCGCCAGGGTGGATCAATGGATGGACTGGCAGGCCACGGACCTGAACCGCTCATGGAGCTACGCCTTCATGGCCCTGGCGCGCCAGTCGCCCGCCCATCAGGATCCCGCCGCGATCCAGGCCTCGCAACAGGCCTGGACGCAGTTCATGGGCATCCTGGAACAGCGCCTGCAAGCCACCGGCGGCCATGTGGCGGGCGCCGGCTACTCGCTGGCGGACATTCCCGTCGGCCTGTCGGTCAACCGGTGGTTCGAGACGCCTTTCGCGAAGCCGGCGCTGCCGGCGGTGGCGGCCTACTACGACCGGCTGGCATTGCGCGAGGGCTACCGGCGGCATGGCCGCAATGGCGTGGCATAGGACCGGCATTCCCGCCTGGCGGCAACGCGGCCAGCGCTCAGCCGCCCGCCAGCAGCACCAGCGCGTGCAGACCCACCCCGATC
>NZ_JAGTJY010000305.1:0-4003 GCF_018195695.1 Achromobacter sp. Marseille-Q0513
GCCTGCGGGCCCTGGTTGTCTACGGCGACCGCGAGGCGGCCGCGCCGGCGGGTTTTTCCCCCGATTGCTACTTCAGCAATGACCGTCCCGGATCCATCGTGGTCTTCATCGGCGACGAAGCGCCCAGGGTCTATACCTTCGCCTCGCTGATGATCGCGGACCACATCCAGGCCGCGCTGCGCGGCGACCTGCAATGGATCGCGCCGGAACAGCTGTACGTGGGCAAGACCGGCCGCGACGTCGGCGCCTGGCTGGCCGAGCGCGGGCTGGATGGCAGCCGCATCGGCGTCATCGGGCTGGAACCCTATCCACCCTTCTACTTCGACGGCGCCGTGCCGGCGCGCACGCTGCAGGGCATGGCGCAGGCCCTGCCCAAGGCGGAATTCGTGCCGGTGTACAAGGCCTTCTTCCGCCGCGCCTCGGTCAAGAGCGAGGAAGAGCTGGGCCTGGTCCGCTACGCGGCCGCCATCGGCGAAGCCATGAGCGAAACCCTGCGGGCCACGGCCAGGCCGGGCGTGAGCGAGGCCGAGCTGGTGGCCGCCGTCACCGCCACCTGCTTCGCCATGGGCGGCTACACCGCCGAGGTCCTGCTGGGCACGGGCCCGGAATATGTCGGCTGGGGGCCTCCCGCCTGGCAGTACCGCTCGCAAGCGCCCAGGGTCCTGCGCGAAGGCGACATCGTGCTGTCGGAAATCTTCGCCCTCTACGGCCTGATGGAAACCCAACACCAGGCGGCGGTCGCGGTCGGCGAGGTCCATCCAGACATCCTGCGCGCCGCCGACGTCGCCCGCGCCAGCTACGAGGCCGGCGTGACCGCGCTGCGCGCCGGCAATACCTTCGGCGACCTGGTCGACGCCATGGAAGCGCCCCTGCTGGCATCCGGCGGCTGGCATGTGCATCCGCTGGTCCACAGCATCAATCCCTACGGTCCTGTAGGCTTCGGCACCGCGCCCGGCATAGAATCGCTGCCTGAGGCCGCCCGCTATCCGCAGCTCAGGTCGCTGCCGACCGTCGGACGGGAACTGCCCCTGCAGCCCGGCATGTGCTTTGCGTTCGAACCCAATTGCGGCTTCGGGCGCCATCTGGCCAATATCGGCGGCACGGTGATCGTGGGCGAACAGGCCGGCATCGCGCTGAACGAGAACTCGACCCGGCTGATGCGCGCCGACGGCTGAGGACAGGGCCGGGCCGCCTCGCGAAGCCCGGCCCATCACGTAGCAGGAAACGAGACCGACCATGAAGACATCGACGACAGAACCCGCCGGCCCCGACCGCGCCGCCGACACGCGCGAGCGGCTGCTGCTGGCCGGGCTGACGCTATTCAGCCAGCTGGGCCTGGAAGGCGTGCGCACGCGCCAGCTGTCGGAGGCGGCGGGCGTGAACCAATCCGCCATTCCCTATCATTTCGGCGGCAAGGAAGGCGTCTATGCGGCCGTGCTGGAACAGACCGCGCAGGACATCGCCGCGCGCCTGGACCTGCCCGACGCGCCGCCCGCCACGGCCCGCGAGGCGGCGGCGCAGCTGGAGGCGCTCATGCGCGGTTTCGCCACCGCCCTGCTGGATTCCGAGGCCTCGGCCGCGCGCAGCCTGCTGCTGGCGCGCGAGCAGCTGCAACCCACGCCGAAATTCGAGGCGATCCACGCCGGCCTGTTCATGCCGCTGCACGAAGCCGTGACGGAGCGGGTCGCGGCCATCCGGCGGGAAGCGCCGGACAGCCGCGACAGCATCCTGCGGGCCCATGCCATCCTGGGACAGGCCATCGTCTTCGCCGTGGCGCGCGAGGCACTGCTGCGGCGCCTGGGCGCCAAGCGCCTGACGCGCGCCATGGTCGGCGAGATCGCCGACATGGTCGGCAAGACGGCGCTGGCCGCGGCTCGCGATTGAGCAATCAGCGCGGCGCTCATTCCTGCCGCTGCGCGAAGTACCTGCCCGGCGACGCGCCGAACGCGCGCCGGAACATGGCGATGAAACCGCTGGGCGAGGCATAGCCCAGCGCGTCGGCCACCGTCGCCACCGCCTCGCCTTGCGCCAGGCGCTCCAGCGCGTGGATCAGTCCCGCCTGCTGCCGCCAGCGGCCGAAGCTCATGCCGGTCTCCGCGGCCATCAGGCGTCGCAGCGTGCGCGGCGAGACCGCGCCCCATCGCGCCCAGTCCTCCAGCGAACGGGGATCGTCCGGCCGCTCGTAGACCGCCCGCGCGATGCGCGCCAGGCGCGGATCGGACGGCATGGGCAGGTGCAGCGGCTCGCGCGGCGCGCGCTGGATCTCGTCCAGCAGGACCGCGGCGACGCGGGCCTCGGGCGGCGCCAGTTCGCGCCGGTCGGTCCACGTTACGGCCCGGCGCACCAGCGCCTGCATCAGCTCGCTGATGCCGATCACGCAGGGCCGCGCCGGCAGCGCCGCGCAGGCGGCGGGCGCGACGATGACGCTCCAGCCGCTGGCCGCGCCGCTGACGTCGGCCCAATGGCGCTCCCCCGGCGGAATCCAGCCCGCGCGCTGCGGCGGCAACAGCCAGGACCCATGCGAGGTGCGCACATGCACCAGCCCGCTCTCCACGCAGAACAGCTGGCCGCGCACATGGCTGTGCCAGTCGTACTCACGCGAGCCCAGCCGATAGGGGCTGTCCGGATCGTCGCCGCCGCGCAGCGCGATCAGCGCCGGCCCGCCGGCGTCTTCGATGGGCTCAATGGAAGGAGGAATGCGAGGCTTGGCCATTTCTCGCTATTTTAAGGCTCAATAGCATTACCGTGATTCCGGCGGCCCGCCCTACGCTGTCTCCATCGACATCCACTGGAATCCCCCAATGACCACTTTCCCCTTCCACATCGCCATCGCCGGCGCCGGCCTGGGCGGCCTGTGCCTGGCGCAGGCCCTGAAACAGCGGGGCATCGCCTTCGACGTCTTTGAACAGGACGCCGCGCCCGACAGCCGCACCCAGGGCTACCGCATCCGCATCGACCGGACCGGCCAGGCCGCGCTGGCCAACAGCCTGCCGCCCGCGCAATACCAGCTGTTCCTGCAGACCTGCTCGCGCTCGCAATCGGCCGGGCAGTTCCTGGATCCGCGCCTGGCGCCGGTCGCGGGCCGCCCGTCCGACACGTGGAGCGACACGGACGCCGATGACGACGGCGACGATGGCGACCGCAGCGCGCATCGCCAGACGCTGCGCCAGATCCTCATGCTCGGGATCGAGGACCGCGTGCATTTCGGCCAGGGCGTGAACGACTATCGGGAACAGGACGACGGCGGCGTCCTGCTGACGCTGGCGGACGGCGCCACGCGCCGGACCGATGCACTGGTCGGCGCCGACGGCGTCAATTCGGCGATCCGCCGTCTGCGCCTGCCCCATGCCGCGCCGGCCGACACGGGCTCGGCCTGCATCTACGGCAAGACGCCGCTGGACGCCGGCCTGGATGGCCGGCTCACTGACGGCACCTCCGTGGTCTTCGGCCCGGACTACGCCATCGTCGTGGACCCGATGCGGTTCCGCTTTCCGGCCCAAGCCGGCGCGCTGACGCCTGTGGCCGACTACCTGTACTGGGCCGTCATCGGCGGACGGGACGCGCTCGGCCAGGACAGCCGCGACGGCGCGGCGCTGCTGCAGCGCCTGGGCGCGATGCTGGAAGCCGGCGCCGACGGGCTGCGCGCCATATTCAACCGGGCCGACGCCGCGTCGGTCTCCATGCTGCCCGTGCGCAGCGCGCCAGAGCTGGCGCCCTGGCCCGCCAGCCGCGTGACCCTGCTGGGCGATGCCATCCACGCCATGAGCCCCGCCGGCGGCGTGGGCGCCAACACGGCGCTGGACGACGCGGCCAGGCTGGCCCGGCGCCTGGCGCGGGCCGCGCGGGACGGCGATCTGCCGGCCGCGCTGGCCGCCTACGAGACGGACATGCGCGCCCGCGCCAACGCCGCCGTCGCGGCCTCGTCGCAAGGGGCGCGCAAGCTGGCCGGCGCCCAGTCCTGAAGCGGCGACGCCCCAGGCCGGTTGAGCGGGCAAGGCGTAAA